>JBFIDI010000165.1:0-10642 GCA_041581405.1 Burkholderiaceae bacterium | reverse complement strand
CCGGCATCTTCAATGCGGTCGTCGCGCTGATCCTGGTGCTGGCGGCCAACAAGCTCAGCCGCAAGATCACCCGCACGGGTGTGTTCTGACGCTGCCAAGGAGCTCAAACCATGATGTCTTCGTCCTCCCCGATCTATTCGAGCGGCGATCGCTGGTTCGGTCGCATCAACGGCCTGTTGCTGGGCATCTTTGCGCTGTGCACGCTGTACCCGCTGATCTACGTCTTCTCGCTGTCCATCAGTTCGGGCGACGCCGCGTCGGCCGGCCGGGTCTGGTTGTGGCCGGTGGAGATCACGTTTGCCGCGATCGAGCATGTGATGCAGGACCGCATGTTCTGGATCTCCTACGGCAACACGTTCTTCTACACCATCGTCGGCACGTTGACCAGCCTGGCGCTGATCATCCCGGCGGCCTATGCCTTGTCCAAGCCCCGCCTGCGCGCGCGCCGCACCTTCGGCTTCTTCATCGCCTTCACGATGTGGTTCAGCGCCGGCATGATTCCGTTCTACCTGAACCTGCGCGACCTGGACCTGCTCGATTCGCGCTGGGGTATCGTGATCTCGTTCGCCGTCAACGCGTTCAACATCATCCTGATGCGCAACTTCTTCGAGTCGATCTCCCCGAGCTTCGAAGAGGCCGCACGCATGGACGGTGCCAACGACTTCCAGATCCTGTGGAAGGTCTACATGCCGCTGGCCAAGCCGGCCATCGCGACGGTCGCGATGTTGTGCGCGATCTCGCGCTGGAACGGATACTTCTGGGCCATGGTGCTGTTGCAGGACGAGAACAAGATCCCGCTGCAGGTCTACCTGAAGAAGGTGATCGTCGACGTCAGCCTGACCGAGGAGGCTGCGGGCGCCATGACACAGCAGGGTTATTCGCTGGAGACCATCACCGGCGCCATCATCGTGCTGTCGATCATTCCGGTGATGATCTTCTTCCCGGTGATCCAGAAATACTTCACCAAGGGCGTGATGATGGGCGGCGTCAAGGAATGAGCCTGTCGACACCCGCCCTCGAGCACCCCCCATCGCAAGGAGACATTGCATGAACCGATTGACCCGCCTGTCCGCTGTCGCCACGGCCGCCATCTGCCTGGCCCTGGGCGCCGCGCCCGCATCGGCGCAACCCGCACCGACCCCGATCGTCGCCAAGCAGCTGGACCTGAAGATCCACATGCACTTCCGCGACAAGTTCGTCTGGAACGAGGACTGGCCGGTGGCCAAGGAGATGACCCGCCTGACCAACATCCGGCTGGTCAACACCGCCAGCAAGGTTGCCACCAACAGCACGGAGGCGTTCAACCTGTTGATGGCTTCGGGCAAGCTGCCCGACATCGTCGGCGGGAACAGCCTGAAGGACGACTTCATCCGCTTCGGCATCGAAGGCGCGTTCCAGCCGCTGAACAAGCTCATCGATCAACACGCTCCCAACCTCAAGGCCTTCCTCGAGAAGAATCCGCTCGTGGCCCAGGCGATCACGGCACCGGACGGCAACATCTACTACATTCCCTACGTGCCCGATGGCAGCGCGAGCCGCGGCTGGTGGATCCGCCAGGACTGGCTCGACAAGCTCAAGCTGAAAACGCCGCAGAACGTCGACGAGCTCTATACCGTGCTGAAGGCGTTCCGCGACGGGGATCCCAACGGCAACGGCAAGAAGGACGAGGTTCCGTATTTCAACGGCACCCCGACCGAGGTCTATCGCCTGGTGTTGCTCTGGGGCGCGCGTTCGTCGGGTTCTAACTCCGCGATGGACTTCATGGTCGAGAACGGCAAGGTCGTGCACCCGTTCGCCGAGGAGCGCTTCAAGGTCGGCATCAAGAACGTCGCCAAGTGGTACGGCGAAGGCCTGATCGACAAGGAGATCTTCACCCGCAAGAGCCGCGCCCGCGAGCAGTTGTTTAGCGCCAACCTGGGCGGCGTGACGCACGACTGGTTCGCCAGCACGAGTACCTACAACCAGCCCAGTTCGATGCCGTCGCGGGTGCCCGGCTTCAAGCTGGTTCCGATGGCGCCGCCGGCCGATGTCAACGGCAAGCGGTACGAGGAAGACTCGCGCAGGCTGGTGATGCCCGACGGCTGGGCCATCAGCTTCTCGAACAAGCATCCGGTGGAGAGCATCAAGCTGTTCGACTTCTTCTTCAGCGAAGCCGGCCGGCGCCTGTCCAACTTCGGTGTCGAGGGCCAGCAATACACGCTCAAGGACGGCAAGCCCGTGTTCAAGGATGCGGTGCTCAAGTCCGCGACGCCGGTCAACAGCCAGTTGTGGGAGATCGGTGCGCAGATCCCCATCGGTTTTCCGCAGGATTACGGCTACGAGGAGCAATGGACCTTTCCCGAAGGCCTGAAAGGCCGCGAGATGTACATCAAGGGCGGCTACCTGCTGCCGCAGTTCCCCGGCGTCAACATGACCAAGGACGAGCGCGCCGTCTACGACAAGCACTGGACCGACCTGGAAACCTACATGAGCGTGATGGCGCAGAACTGGGTGCTGGGCACGAAGAACGTCGACGCGACCTGGGGCGAATACCAGGCGCACCTGAAGAAGAACGGCTACGACAAGGTGCTGGCCGTGATGCAGAAGGCCTACGACCGCCAGTACAAGAAATAAGCCGCGCGACGCCACACGCCCGCTGAGGCAGCCGCCCGCCATGGCCGCGGCGATGCCATGCGCGCGGGTGTCCTCGACGCCTCTTGCCCCCGGACGATTCACCATGAGCACCTTGCGCACCCTCGAGCAACCCGCCACCGGGCGACTGACCTTGCAGCCGATCCCGCACCCGGACGCGCCGCCGACGGAGAACCCGCCGCGTTTCGCGTGGATTCCGGATATCGATGCCGGCGCGCAATACGCACTGCGCTTGCGCAACCGCGATACGGGAAGCGACGACATCATCGCGCGGGGCCTGCGGCTCAATTTCCATACGCCCGACCACGTGCTCGAGCCGGGCCGCTACGCATGGAGTTACGCGTTGTGGTCACCGGAGTCCGGCAGCCCGGCCACCGGCTGGAGCGACGAGCGCGAGTTCGTGCTCGAGCCGGGCTTGACGCAGGCGCCCGGCATGCGCCACGAGGATCGGTACGCGGCGTGCAACACCGCGCATCCGCGCCTGTGGCTGGATGCACGGGAACGCGACACGCTGGGGCAGGCCGTGCGCGCCGATCGAAGCCACCTGGGTTGGGACGCGTTCTTCGCCTCGGCGGTCCGCCCCTGGGTCGATCGCGATCCCGTCGCCGAGCCGCAGCCGTATCCGGGCAACAAGCGCACGCCCGCGTTGTGGCGCAAGATGTACATCGATTGCCAGGAACTGCTGTATGCGGTCCGGCATCTGGCCGTTGCCGCCAAGGTGCAGGGCGATGCGGCGCTGCTCGCGCAGGCGCGACGCTGGTTGTTGCATATCGCGGCCTTCGATCTCGAGGGTGCGACGGCACTGGTCTACAACGACGAGGCCGCTTTTCGTATCGCCGGTGCGCTGGCCTGGGGTTACGACTGGCTGTACGACGACCTGAGCGAAGACGAACGCGCCACCGTGCGGGCTGCCTTGTCCGCACGCCTGGAAGACGTCGCGGTGCATGTGATCGACCATGCCCGCATCCACCTGTTTCCGTACGACAGCCATGCGGTGCGATCGGTGGCATCGGTGATGGTGCCGGCCTGCATCGCCTTGCTGGGCGAACACCCGCGCGCGCAGGAGTGGCTCGATTTCGCGATCGACTACTACGACACCCTGTATTCGCCCTGGGGCGGTGCCGATGGCGGATGGGCGGAAGGTCCGCACTACTGGACCACCGCGATGGCCTACCTGATCGACGCCGGCAACCTGTTGCGCAAATACACCGGGCACGACATCTATCGGCGCGTGTTTTTCCGCAACACCGGCATGTTTCCGCTCTATACCAAGGCGCCCGACACCACGCGTTGCGGATTCGGCGACGACTCGACGCTGGGCGACCTGCCGAGCCTGAAGGTCGGCTACAACATCCGCCACTTCGCCGCCGTGACCGGCAATGGCCATCTGCAATGGTATTTCGAGAAGATCTGCGACCTGGCCAAGGGTACGGAAGGGGAGTTCTACAACTACGGCTGGTGGAGCTTCGCGTTCGACGAACTGCAGTACCGCCACGACTGGCCGCAGGTGGAAGCGGTCGAACCGGGCGATCTCCCGTTGATGCGCCACTTCAAGGATGTCGGCTGGGTGGCGGTGCAACGCGACCTGCACGATGCCGATGAACATCTGCAGTTCGTCACCAAGTGCAGCCCTTATGGCTCGATCAGCCACAGCCACGGTGACCAGGCGGCCTTCCTGCTGTTTGCGCATGGCGAGGAACTGGCGATCCAGAGCGGGTACTACATCGGTTTCGGCACCTCGATGCACCGCAACTGGCGCCGCTTGACGAAGAGCAAGAACGCCATCCTGATCGACGGCCGCGGCCAGTACGCCGGTGCCGACAAGTCCAGGCAGATCCGGGCCGTCGGCCGCGTGCTGGAGGCGACCGAACATGCCGACGGCAGCATCTTCATCAGTCTGGACCCGACGGCCGCATATCGCGACGAGGTTCCCTACCTGCGCAGCTACCGCCGCGATTTCCACCTGATCCGTGGCCGCCACCTGGTCGTCGTCGACGAGGTCGAGCTGGAGCAGCCCGGCCAGCTGCAGTGGCTGATGCACCTGATGGGCGCGCCGCAGATGGGGCAGAACAGCTTTCGGTTTGAAGGCGCGCGTGGCGGCGTGACCGGGGAGTTCGTCTTCAGCTCGTCGGGGCCGGTGAGCCTGTCGACCGTGCAGGGATTCGACGACGTCGACCCCGACGAACTGCAGGGGCTGGCGCCACACCATCGTGTCGTTGCCACGACCCGCTCCGCCCGCAGCCATCGGCTGGTGACGGCGTTGACGCCGTATCGTGTCGGCCGGTCCGAACGCCTGCACCATTTCATCGACGACCAGGGTTATTCCACCGCGATCTATTTCCAGGACGCGCAGGACCGCAGTTATTCGATCATCCTGCCCAAGCAGTTCTGAGGCAGCGCGCCGTTGCCCCGCCTGACGCTGCCCCTTGTCGAAGGCGACAGCCGCCTGCTGTTGTCGCTGATCGGTGCGCAGCTGGTGGTCAACACGTCGATGGCCGGGGTGCGCATGGCCGCGCCGCTGCAGGCCCTGCAGGCCGGTCATGCGGCATGGTCCGTGGGTTTGCTGCTGGCCGTGTTCTCGCTGCTGCCGATCCTCACCGCCATGCCCACCGGCCGGATGACCGATCGTTGGGGTTATCACCGGCCCTTGACGCTGGCGGTGGCGCTGGTGGTGACCGGATCGGCCTTGGCGCTGGTGGCGGTGCGCCTGCCCGGCGCATGGCAATACGCCACGTTGTGCCTGGGTGCCGCCGCCGCGGGCGCCGGCGCCAACATGTGCGGCATCGCCACCCAGCGCAGTGGCGGCCAGCTGGCACGCGATGCCCGTGCACGATTGCGCATCTTCAGCTGGCTCGCGATGGCGCCGTCGCTGGCGTCGGCGGTCGGGCCGGTGCTGGCGGGACTGCTGATCGACCATGCGGGTTTTGCCTGGGCGTATGCATCGATGGCCGGCCTGCCGCTGCTGGCGCTGCTGCTGGCGCGCAACCTGCCCCGCGAGACGGGGCGGCACGTGGCCGCCGCCGGAGCGGTGCGCGGGCCGCTGGGCGAGCTGATGGCCGTCCCCGGCCTGAAGCGCCTGTTGTTCGTCAACTGGTTGTTGTCGGCGAGCTGGGACGTGCACAGCTTCGCCGTACCCGTGCTCGGCCATGCGCGCAACTTCAGCGCATCGACCATCGGCCTGGTGCTGGGTGCCTTCACCCTCGCGGTGACCGCGGTGCGCCTGGTGATTCCCGTGCTCGCGCACCGGGTCGACGAGGGCAAGCTGCTGATGGCGGCGATGCTGGTCACCGCGCTGATCTTTGTCTTCTATCCGTTCGCGGCCAGCCCGTGGCAGATGGCGCTCAGCGCCGTGCTGCTGGGCGTGGCGCTGGGTGCGGTGCAGCCGACGGTTGTCGCGTCACTGTATGCCTTGTCGCCGCAGGGCCGGCACGGGGAGGTGATCGCGTTTCGCTCGATGGCGATCAGCCTGTCCAATACCGTGATGCCGCTGGCGTTCGGCGTCGCCGGCACCGTGCTCGGCCCGGGCGTGATGTTCTGGCTGATGGGCGCCGCGGTCGGCTCGGGCAGCTGGGTCGCCCGGGGCCTGCGGCGCGGCGACGCGCCGGCGGCGTCCCCGTGAGCCGGCGGACGAGAACAACTTTCCAACCACGAGAACACGACCATGATCGACACCCTCAGCCTGGCCGAACACGGCCCCGTCATTCCCGTCATCGTGCTGCACCAGGTCCGGCATGCGGTGCCGCTGGCCGAAGCCCTGCTGGCCGGCGGCGTCAAGGTGCTGGAGGTGACCTTGCGCACGCCCGAGTCGCTCGCCTGCATCGAAGCCATTGCGCGGGCCGTGCCCGAGGCCATCGTTGGTGCAGGCACCATCCGATCGGCCGCCGACGCGCGTGCCGCCGCCGACGCGGGTTGCCGCTTCGCGGTCAGCCCGGGATATACCGCCGAGATCGGCGCGGCCTGCAAGAGCGTCGGACTACCGTTGCTGCCCGGGGTGGCGACCGCGAGCGAAGTCATGGCGGCCAATGCCGATGGCCTGCGTTTCCTCAAGTTCTTTCCGGCCGTGCAGGCCGGCGGCCTGGCGATGCTCCAGGCGCTGGCGGGGCCGTTTCCCGACGTGGCGTTCTGTCCGACAGGCGGGCTCACGGCCGAGACGGCGCCCGACTTCCTGGCGCTGCCATCGGTCAAGGTCTGCGGGGGCTCGTGGCTGACGCCTCCCGACGCCATCGCGTCGGGCGACTGGGCCCGCATCACGCGGCTGGCCGCGCAGACCGCCGCTCTTCGTCGCTGACCGCCACCGGCCGGAGTCGCGCCGGCGTCGGCCACCCACGCGCATCCGTTGCCGCGTGCCGGCCTGGCGGTCGACGGCGGGTGTCGCCGCCTGCACCGCCGTGCCGGCCCCGTCGTCCTTGCGATACTCGGGACATGCAATTGCAGGACATTCTCTACTCCCAGGGTTTCGGCACCCGGCGGGTTTGCGCCGGCCTGGTGCAACAAGGCCTGGTCCGGGTGTTCGCCAACGCCGACGACACCGAGCCCGAACCGTGCCTGGACGCCACCGCCGATGTCGACACGACGGACCTGCGCTTCCAGGTGCAGGGCGTGACCTGGCCGTACCACGAGAAGGCCTACGTGATGCTGCACAAGCCCGCCGGCACCGAGTGTTCACAGAAACCGTCGACCTATCCCAGCATCTACACCTTGTTGCCGTCACCGCTGCGCATGCGTCCGAACAAGTCGGCCGTGCAAGGCGTGCAGGCCGTCGGCCGGCTGGACCAGGATACGACCGGCCTGCTGCTGCTGACCGACGACGGCAAGTTCATCCACCGCATGAGTTCGCCGCGCCACCACGTGCCCAAGGTGTACGAGGTGACGCTCAAGCATGCGCTCGACGACACGCAGTTGCGTCGCCTGCGCGAAGGCGTCGTGCTCGACGACGACCCGCGTCCGGTGCGGGCCGCGGCCTGCGAAGCCACGGATACCCATCGTCTGAGCCTGACCTTGACCGAAGGCAAGTACCACCAGGTCAAGCGCATGCTGGCCGCGGTCGGCAATCGGGTCGAGGCCTTGCACCGCTCGCGTATCGGCCAGCTGGCCCTGCCGCCAGACCTGGCACCCGGCCAGTGGCGCTGGCTCGGGGCGCAGGACCTGGCGCAGATCGCCGGCTGACCCGCGGCGGGGACGGCCCTGCCGGCCGCACGTTGCCCGGCGCATGGCGGGACGATGCCTGACCCGCATGCAATCCATGCGCGCGGTTTGCCGACAGCCAGATCGGACAAGGCCTACATCTCGCGCTTCCGTCGTTGAGGCGAATGTTCTACGCTGACGACGTGGATGCGCCTGGCCCGGATGCAGCGCCGCGTTGGCGATCATCTGCACGTTTGGCCAGGTTCGATCATTCGACCACTCATCGCGGGGAACAGCCATGCAGAAGAAAAACCAAGCGCAGCCCGGCCGTCGGCACCCGGTACGAACCGCTGTTCGTGTGTGCCGCTTGACCGCGCACGGGAACGACCGGGAGGAGGTGCGCCGTGGGGCCGCTTGACGAGATCCTGGTCGCACTGCGCAGCGAGTTCTCCGACCTCTCCGAGATCGGCGAGGCGACCCGTATTTCCGTGCGCATCGTGCTCGCCGGCCTGCTGGGGGCCTTGCTCGGCGTCAATCGCGAGCGCCTGGGCAAGGCGGCCGGATTGCGCACCCACATGCTGGTGGCCATGGGCAGCGCGGCATTCGTCATCGCGCCGCTGTTCGCGGGCATGGAGATTGCCGATCAGAGCCGGGTCATCCAGGGCGTGATCGCGGGCATCGGATTCCTGGGGGCCGGCACCATCATCAAGCACAGCCGGGACGAGGAGGTCATCGGCCTGACGACGGCCGCCAGCGTGTGGATGACCTCGGCGATCGGCGTGGCCTGCGGACTCGGGCGCGACGCCACGGCGATCATCCTGGCGCTGCTGGCCTGGGTCGTGCTCAATCTGGTCGAAAGCCTGTCGCGATGGGCGTCGGACATGAAGCGCTCATGAAGGTCCGCTCGGAGGCTGACGCCGGGCGGCGGCACTTTGCGCAGCGTCGTTCCGGCTGCGGCGGCGTGTAAGACCCCGCCGACACGGCGCGAAGGCGGGTGCCGATGGCGGCATCGCCCGGCAATGGCGAAGATCGAATCAACGGGCCAGGTTCGGCCCGTATTCGAACAGGAGTGCTACATGAATAAGTCAGATCCCCCCCGTTCCTTCGGCGTCTTCAAGCCGGTCGGGCACACCGTGCTGGTGTTTCCCGAGGCGGATGCGCTGGAGCAGGCCGCCAGCAAGCTTGCCGCGGCGGGACTGTCGGACGGGTCCGAGACCCGTTACACCCCCCAGGAAATGCAGGCGCAGGTCGAGGCCGACCTGGCCAACGCCGGTGTGCTGGCCGATATCGGCCAGGAACTGAATCTGGTGAAGGTCCACGGCCAGCTGGCGCACCGGGGCTGCCATTTCCTGGTCGTGCGCACCGACAAGGACGCGGTCGCGCGCCAGGTGGCGGAGGTCGCACGCGCCGGTGGCGCGGTGGCGGCGCAACACTATACGACGCTGCTGGTCGAAGACCTGATCGATCCGGCCGAGGGCAAAAACCAGGTCTTCGAGTCGCCGGAGCGCGGGCTCGACAGCAAGCTGCCCACCACCTAGGTCCGGGCTGCGGCGGGGGTTGCCGTTTCGGGTGCCTGGCCGGCGAGGCCGACACGACCGACGGCATCGCCGGTCATGGCAGCGGCCGCAGAAAGCGGTCGATGGCCCGGTTGACGTCTTCGGCCCGATCCCGGTGCGGCGAATGACCGCAGTCGGGCAACACCAGGCGCGTGATCCGCGTGTCGGGAAGGTCGATCTCGTCGATCTGGGCCAGGCTGCCATACGGGTCGTCCCTGCCCTGGATGGCGAGTACGGGCGCGGTGATGTTCCGGCAGTCGGGGCGTATGTCGAAATCCCGGAATGCCGGGTCGAGCCAGATGTCGTTCCATTGCCAGAACGCGCAGTCGACGTGCTGGTGGTAACGCGCCAGGCGCTCGCGCAGTTCGCCGCCCGTGAACGCGTCCCTGGCCTGCGTGATGCTGCGGATCGACACGTCCTCCACGATCACATGGGGCGCCAGGACGATACACGCGCCAATCGGATGGCGGCTGGCGTGCAACAACGCAATCGTGCCGCCGTCCGAATGCCCGACGAGCACGGGGCGTTCGACGCCCATCTGCGCGAGCAGGGCGGGCAGGACCGACCAGGCCTCGTGATGCATGTAGTCGGGCCGCAGCCGCCCGTTGCGCTTGCCGCCGGCCTCGACCGAGGGGCCGCGCACGTCGACGACCGGCTCGGAGCGGCCGTACCCGCGCCGCGAATAGACCCAACCCGGTCGCCCGAGCCGGTCGCACAGGATCCGCGGCCAGTCGCGCCACATCGCGACCGAGCCCAGGCCCTCGTGCAGGAAGACCAGGGGCGCCTTGGGCGCGGCATCCCGGGGGCCGGGCAGGTGTTCGACCTCCAGCACGTTTTTGTCGACGGTCATCAGTGGCATGGCCTGCATCCTATCGAAACCCGGATCCGGACAGGATTGCATCGGCCGGCGTTATGCTCGGCGCCATGAACCTGTTTCTCGATTCCTTCTGGCGTGCGGCGGCCGACTGCCTGCGACCGCGGGTGATCGTGTTGTCGATTCTTCCGCTGGTCCTGATGGTGGCCTTGTCGCTGACGCAGGGGTATTTCTACTGGGACGCTGCTCTCGACGGCGTGCGGGGGCTGCTGGAGGGCTCGTCGCTGGTCACCACCTTGTTCGATTGGCTGCAAAGTATCGGCGCCGAAGGGTTCAAGACCGTGCTGGCGCCCTTGATCGTCGTCTTTGCGGTCACGCCGGTGATCGTGTTGTTGTCCTTGCTGGTGGTTGCGCTGCTGATGACACCGGCACTGGTCACGATGGTGGCTGAGCGCCGTTTCTCGCTGCTCGAGCGCAAGCGGGGCGGGTCGCTGCTGGCAAGCCTGTTGTGGTCGCT
>JBFIDI010000164.1:0-10723 GCA_041581405.1 Burkholderiaceae bacterium | reverse complement strand
TTACTGGGACGCGGTGGAGGCGTGCACCGTGGTCATCAGGCCGCGCTTGACACCCCAGTAGACGTGCAGCACCATGGCCACCGGGGCCAGGCAGTTGGTGGTGCACGAGGCGTTGGAGATGATGGCCTCGCCCTTGTAGGTCTTGTCGTTGACACCGAACACGAACATCGGCGTGTCGTCCTTGCTGGGCGCGGACATGATGACCTTCTTCGCGCCGGCGGCGATGTGTTTCTGCGCCGTCTCCTTGGTCAGGAACAGGCCGGTGGATTCGATGACGATGTCGGCACCGACCTCGCCCCACTTGAGTTCAGCCGGGTCCTTGACCGCGGTCAGGCGGATCTTGCGGCCGTTGACGACCAGCGTGTTGCCGTCCACCGCCACGTCGCCCTTGAAGCGGCCATGCACCGAGTCGTACTGCAGCATGTAGGCCAGGTAGTCGGGCTCGAGCAGGTCGTTGATGCCCACCACCTCGATATCGTTGAAGTTCTGCACCGCCGCACGAAACACCATGCGACCGATCCGGCCGAAGCCGTTGATGCCAATCTTGATAGCCATACCCTGTACCTCCGTTGGTTGAAACTCGATGAATCCGTTGTCGATCATCCGCCCGGGCGCGGATCAGCGCCTGGTCAGCACCTTCTGCACCGTGGCGGCGACGTTCTCCGGCGTGAAGCCGAAATGCTTGAACAAGACCGGCGCCGGCGCCGACTCGCCATAGGTGTCGATGCCCACGACGGCCGCGCAGCCGTATTTCCACCAGCCATCGGTGACACCCATCTCGACCGCAATGCGCGGCAGGCCGGCGGGCAGCACCTGCTTCTTGTAGGCGACCGACTGCCGGTCGAACGTGGTGGTGCTGGGCATGGACACCACGCGCACCGCGATCTTGCGCGCGGCCAGCAACTCCTGCGCCTTGAGCGCCAGCTGCACTTCGGAGCCGGTGGCGATGATCACCGCCTGCGCCTTCTTGCGCAGACCCACTTCCGTGGGTTCGGCCAGCACGTAGGCACCCTTGTTGATGGCATCGAGGCCGGCCGCGTCCGGCGCGGCGGCGCAATGGCCCTTGGGCGCATAACTGATGCCCTGGCGGCTGAGCAGCAGCGCCGTCGGCATGGAGCGGTTCTGCAGCGCGACCGCCCAGGCGACCGCCGTCTCGGCGGTGTCGGCCGGACGCCAGACATCCAGGTTCGGAATCAGGCGCAGCGACGCCGCGTGTTCGATCGACTGGTGGGTCGGGCCGTCTTCGCCCAGGCCGATGCTGTCGTGGGTGAACACGTGCACCACGCGCAGCTTCATCAGTGCCGCCATGCGGATCGCGTTACGGCTGTAGTCGCTGAAGGTCAGGAAGGTGCCGCCGTAGGGAATGTAGCCGCCGTGCAGCGCCACGCCATTCATGATGGCCGCCATGCCGAACTCGCGCACCCCGTAGTTGATGTGGCGGCCGCCGTGCGGCGTGCCGTTCGCGTCAGGCGTCTGTGCGACCTGGCCCTGCACGTCGAAACGCAGGCTCGGCGTGCTCCTGGTGTTCGTCAGGTTCGAGCCGGTCAGGTCGGCCGAGCCGCCCAGCATCTCCGGCAACGCGGCGGTGAACGCCTCCAGCGCGAGTTGCGAGGCTTTGCGGCTGGCAACGGTTTCCGCCTTCTCGTGCGCGGCGATCACGGTGTCCACCGCCGTCTGCGTGAACACGCGCGGCAGGTCGCCGCGCATGCGGCGCTCCAGCTCGAGGGCCAGTTCCGGATGCGCGGCCTGGTAGGCGGCAAAACGCTGCTCCCATTGGGACTCGGCGGCTTCGCCGGCGGCCTTGGCATCCCAGGCGGCATAGATGTCCTGCGGCACCACGAACGGCGGCTCGCTCCAGCCCAGCTGCTCGCGCACCAGCGCAATTTCCTCGGCGCCCAGCGGCTCGCCATGCGCCTTGGCCGTGTTGGCCCGGTTCGGGCTGCCCTGGCCGATCCGTGTCTTGCACATGATCAGCGTCGGTCGTTCGTTCTGGGTGCGTGCCTCGGCGATCGCCTTGGACACCGCCGCCATGTCATGCCCCTCGATCGGACCGACGACATTCCAGCCATAGGCCACGAAACGCAAAGCCGTGTTGTCGACGAACCAGGGCGCGACCTGCCCGTCGATCGAAATGCCGTTGTCGTCGTACAGCGCCACCAGCTTGTTCAGTTTCCAGGCGCCGGCCAGTGCCGCCGCCTCGTGGCTGACACCTTCCATCATGCAACCGTCACCCATGAACACATAGGTGTGATGGTCGACGATGGCGTGGTCTTCGCGGTTGAACTCGCTGGCGAGCAGCTTTTCGGCCAGTGCCATGCCCACGGCATTGGCAAAACCCTGGCCCAACGGTCCGGTCGTGGTCTCGACGCCGGGGGTCAGGCCCGACTCGGGATGGCCCGGTGTCTTGCTGTGCAGCTGGCGGAAGTTCTTCAACTCGTCCATCGGCAAGGCATACCCGCTGAGGTGCAGCAGGGAATACAGCAGCATCGAGGCATGACCGTTGGACAACACGAAGCGGTCACGATCGAACCAGTGCGGGTTGCCGGGGTTGTGCTTCAGGTGGCCGGCGAGGGCGCCGTCCGCCGACTTCGGTCCCCACAAGGCCACCGCCATCTCCGCCATGCCCATCGGCGCCCCGGGGTGGCCGGAGTTGGCTTGTTGCACGGCGTCCATTGCCAGCGCACGGATTGCGTTGGCCATCGAATTGGGAGTAGTCATAACTGGGGTGATCAAGGAAGAGGCCGCGCCCGGATGGCCGGCAACCCGTGATTTTATCGTCCGAGTGGAGGCGGGCCTGTCCGCCCGGATGCGGTACTTGTCGACCAGGTGACGAAAACCATGCATGCGCAGACCTGTCAGCCCGTCGAAAGGGTACGCAATTCCCGCACAGCCAGCTACATTCATGCCATGCCCATGACCCCCCGCCCGCACGCCAACCCGTGTGGCGCAATGATCCTCGCGGCCGGACGCGGCGAACGCATGCGCCCCTTGACGGACACCTGCCCCAAACCACTGCTGACCGTTCGCGACAAACCCCTGATGCAATGGCCGATCGAGGCCTTGGCGCGCGCCGGCGTGCGCGACGTGCTGATCAACACCGCCTGGCTCGGCGAACGCATCGAGGCCTATTTCGCAAGCCCATCGCTTGCCTGGGCGCCCGACTTGGCGACACCGGCGACCGATGGGCCGGACACGACGCCGGTTCGGCTGGTGTATTCGCACGAAGGCCGCGATTTCGGCACGGCACTGGAGACGGCCGGCGGCATCTCCCGGGCATTGCCGCAGCTGGCCGATCCGTTCTGGCTGGTGGCGGGAGACGTCCATGCGCCGCAGTTCGCATTCACCGCCGACGCGCGCCAGGCTTTCATGGCCAGCGACGCATTGGCGCATATCTGGCTTGTTCCCAACCCGGCGCACAACCCGAACGGCGATTTCGCGCTGTCGCATGACGGGCGGGTACGCAACGAAGGCCCGATACGCCACACCTACAGCACCATCGGCCTGTTTCGCCACGCCTTGTTCGCGCCGCCGTATTGCACCATCCCCGCCGGGAATCCCGATGGCGCCCGGGCTGCGCTGGCGCCCTTGCTGCGGATGGCCGCAGAGCAGGGACGCTTGACGGCGCAGCTATACACTGGCCCCTGGACCGACGTCGGAACGCCCGAACGCCTGGCCCAGCTCCAGTCTGCACGTATTTCCTGATTCAACGAAAACTGCACCATGACCCGTTCACCACACGCCGCACGGCGCGCCGCGCTGACCGCACAACTCGGCCCCCGCGGCATTGCCATCGTCCCCACGGCCCCCGAGCGCCAGCGCAACCGCGACAGCGACTACCTGTTCCGGCACGACAGCTATTTCTATTACCTGACCGGATTCACCGAGCCGCAGGCCTGGCTGGTCGTCACCGGGGACGGCAAGAGCACGCTGTTCTGCCAACCCAAGGACATGGAGCGCGAGATCTGGGACGGTTACCGGCTCGGCCCTGCGGACGCGCCGGCGCGCCTGGGCGTGGACGCGGCGTTTTCGGTCGCCGACCTCGATGCACAGTTGCCCGGTCTGATCGACGGCCGCGACGTGGTCTGGTATCCGTTCGGCATCCATCCCGGCCTGGAGACGCGGATCGACAAATGGTTGTCCAGCCTGCGCGCGCGGGTGCGTTTCGGCGCCTTGTGCCCGGACCAGCAACGCGACCTGTGCAGCCTGCTCGACGAGATGCGGCTGATCAAGGACACCAGCGAGCAGGACACCATGCGCCGCGCCGCACGCATCAGCGCCGGCGCGCACATCCGGGCCATGCAACTGTCGGCCCGCATGTTGCGCGAAGGCCAGGACGTGCGCGAGTACCACCTGGACGCCGAACTGCTGCACGAATTCCGTCGCCACGGCTCGCAATACCCGGCCTACGGCTCCATCGTGGCCGCCGGCGCCAACGCCTGCGTATTGCATTACCGCGCCGACACTGCGCCGATTCGCGACGGCGAGCTGGTGTTGATCGACGCCGGCTGCGAACTCGACGGTTATGCCAGCGACATCACCCGTACGTTCCCGGCCAACGGCCGCTTCACCGGGCCCCAGCGCGAACTGTACGACCTGGTGCTGGCCAGCCAGCAGGCCGCGGTGGACGCCACCCGGGCCGGCGCCCGCTTCACCGACCCGCACGACGCCAGCGTGAAGGTGCTGGCCCAGGGCATGCTGGACCTGGGCTTGCTCGACCGCCAGAAGGTCGGCAGCCTGCAGGACGTGATCGACAAGCGCAGTTATTTCCAGTTCTACATGCACCGCACCGGCCACTGGCTGGGCATGGACGTGCACGATTGCGGCGGCTACCTCGAACCGGGCGAACTCGGACAGACCAGCGAACGCAAGGACGCGCTCAGCGGCGAGACCATCGTGAACCGGCCGGCCCGCATCCTGCGCCCCGGCATGGTGCTGACGATCGAACCCGGCATCTATGTCCGTCCCGCGCCTGGCGTTCCCGAACCATTCCACAACATCGGCATCCGCATCGAGGACGACGCCATCGTCACCGAGGACGGTTGCGAGCTGATCACCCGCGCAGTACCGGTCGATGGCGCAGAAATCGAAGCCCTGATGCGAGCCTGACCCGTCGCGATCCCGCCATGGCCAGCGACCTGCAGCAGACCTTCACCGGACAAGGCTTCGTCGTCCTTCCGGGATTCCGGGATGCCAAGCAGATCGCTTCGGTCCGCCGGCGCGCCCGCGAGCTGGTCGATGCCTACGAACCGGACGGGGAACAGGCCATTTTCAGCACCCAGGAGCAGCAACGTAGGGTCAACGACTATTTCCTTGGCTCGGCAGAAGCGATACGCTGCTTTCTCGAGGAGGAGGCGCTGGATGCGAACGGACAACTCAAACAGGACAAGGCGCTGTCGATCAACAAGATCGGCCATGCCATGCATGATCTCGATCCGGTGTTCGACCGGTTCTCCCATGGGAGCGATCTTGCCGCTGTCGCGCGCGCGGTCGGGTTGTTGCGGCCGCTGGTTTGGCAGTCGATGTACATCTTCAAGCAGCCGGCGATCGGCGGCGAGGTGCGCTGGCACCAGGATGCGAGTTTCTTCGTCACCACGCCGCTCAGCGTGACGACGTTCTGGTTCGCCCTGGAGGATGCCCACCGGGGCAATGGCTGCTTGTGGGTGCAATCCGGTGGCCATCGCGGCCCCCTGCGCGAGCAGTTCGTGCGCAGCGGCGATGAGGCCGCGATCACGCCGCTCGACGCGACACCCTGGCCGAGTCTGCGCGAAGCGCAGCCGCTGGAGGTGTCGGCGGGTACCCTGGTGGTGTTCCATGGCCTGTTGCCGCACTACAGCGGTCCGAACCGATCGGGACACTCGCGCCATGCCTACACCTTGCACGCCACCGATGCGCGGGCGGCCTACGCGACGAGCAATTGGCTGCAACGCTCCCGTGCCTTGCCTCCCCGTGGCTTCGTCTGAGAATCGCCGGCACCGACTACCAAGCAAATCACCATGCGTCTGCATCACCTGGCCCTTGCCACCTGGATCCTCGCGAGCGCCAGTTGCCATGGCGCCGACGAATTCATCTACACGGTGCAGATCGGCGATCACCCCTGGAACATTGCGCAGCGTTATCTCAAGGACACCTCGTTTGCCCAGCAACTGACACGCCTGAACCGCATCACGAACGACCGCAGGGTGGCGCCGGGCACGCAACTGCGGATTCCGGCGCCCTGGCTCAAGCTCCAGTCGACACGGGTACGCGTGTTGGCGGCGCACGGGCACGCCATGGTGGAACAGGCGGGCAGGCCCGTGCGCGCGGCTGTCGCTGGCGAGGAATTGCCGACCCATGCACAGTTGCGCACCGGCCCCGGATCCAGCGTGCTGCTGGAGTTCGACGACGGTTCTCGGGTCATGTTGCGCCAGGCCTCGGAGCTGCGTCTGGTGCAATCCGATCGGCGACTGCTCGATGGCGGTTTCATGGTCGAACTCGAACTGCTCCGTGGCGGCCTCGAGAACATGGTCACGCCGCTGCGCCAGGCGCCGGCAACACGGTTCGAGATCCGAACCCCCGCCGCGGTAGCGGCCGTGCGCGGCACCCGGTTTCGCGTGCATGCAGACGACCACACGGCCTGGACGGAAGTGCTGGACGGGGCCGTCCAGGTCGGCAACGCGGCGGGCGATGTCCGGGCCGATGCCGGATTCGGAACCATCGCCCAGCTCGGGCGAGCCCCGCAACCGCCCAGGTCCCTGCTGGCCGCGCCGGACCTGTCCGGGTTGCCGGAACGGCTGGAGCGGCTGCCGATCAACTGGCCCCTGGCCGCCGTTCCCGGCGCGGTGGCCTACCGAACCCAGGTGGCGCCGGATCGTCGATTCGAGGTCCTGCTGTCCGACGAGCTGACGCCACAGGCGCGAGCCCGCATCACGGATATCGAAGACGGTGATTTCGTGCTGCGCGTGCGCGCCACGGACGCCGATGGCCTCGAAGGCATCGTCGCGGAACGCCCGATCCGGGTCCATGCCCGCCCGCAGGCGCCGATCCTGATCCGGCCGGAGCCCGACGCCATCGTCGCGACGCCACGACCGCAGTTCCAATGGACCGTTCCCGATCCCGGCTGGCATTACCGGCTCGAGATCCGCCAGGGTGCATCGACCGCGGAAGCGCCCTTGATCGCGCAATCGGTTTCCGAAGCACGGTTCGACGCGCTCGCCACCGACCTGGCACCCGGCCTGTATCACTGGCGCGTCGCCTCCGTGGTTCCGGCCAGTGGCCGCCAGGGACCATGGGGCGATCCCCAGTCGTTCCGGGTGGTCCTGCCCGGCCCTGAGGCCGCTCCGGTACAGGTCCAGTCCGGCGAGGTCACCATCCGCTGGCCGGCCGTGCCGCACGCGACCACCTATCACCTGCAGGTGTCCGCCCAGGACGACTTCTCGCAGCAGGTGGTCGACGTGCACGCGCGCGAGCCCCAACATCAGCTGCACGCACTGGCGCCCGGCACCTACCACCTGCGCATCCGCGCGACCAGCCAGGATGGATTCACCGGTCCCTGGAGCCGACCGCAGCTTTTCGTGGTTCCCGAGCCGCCCCCTCCCGCACCCGAGCCGTCGCCATGGCGCGCGCTGCTGATCGTGCTGCCAGCCCTGATCCTGCTGGGCCTATGAACTCCCCAGCGACAGCGACCGGCGCACAGCAACCGGTTCGCCGTCGCTGGAGGCGCGACCTGTCGGCCCGGGCTCCGCTGTGGGTCGCTCTGCTGGTGCTGGCCTTGCTCACGGCGAGCCAGCCCTCGGCCGTCGCGCGGCTGGACTTGATGGCCTACGACCTGTTCGCGCCGTCGCGTCGGGCCGACGGTGGCGCCGGCGCCGCCGTGGTGCTGGCCATCGACGACGAGACCCTGGCCTCGGTCGGACGATGGCCCTGGCCCCGGACGGTCCACGCCCAGGTGCTCGACTCGCTGCGCGAAGCCGGTGTGGCCACGGTGGCGCTGAACATCCTGTTCACCGAAGCCGATGCCAACCCGGGTGCCGACGCCGCGCTGGCGCAGGCCGCGGCTCGCCACGGCGGCGTGGTGCTGCCGCTGGCCCCGGCGCTCGGCGTCGACGGTGCGATGGCGGACGGCCTGCCGATCCCGGTGTTGCGTGAGGCGGCTACGCGCCTGGGTCATGTGGACGCCGAGATCGACAACGACGGCCAGGTGCGACGGATCTACCTGCGCGCCGGGGCCGGCCAGGCCCGACACCCGGCCCTGGCCCTGGCCATGCTCGAACAGGCGGCGCCCACGGCCGTGCCGGACCGCTTGCCCGGACGGCGCGCCGCGCAACCGCGTCCCGATGCCGTGCAGGACCCGCCCGCCTGGCGCCGCGATCATGAGGTGTTGTTGCCGCGCATGGCGATTCCGCCGCCGATCGGCCTGTCCCGGGTCCTGCAGGCGCCGCAGGTGCTCGAAAGCCTGCGTGGCCGGCCGGTCCTGATCGGCGTATCGGCGTCCGGACTCGGCGGCGAACTGGCCTCGCCCCTGGCCGGAGAGCGGTCGCACCTGGCGGCGGTGCAGTTGCATGCACAGGCGTACGAGGCGCTTCGCGGTGGTTATCTGATCACGCCGGCGGCGACCTGGCTGTCCGCCGTGGTCGCATTGGCGTTCGTCATCCCCGTGGCATGGTGGCCCACGCGCGGGCGATTGCCGCGCACCGGTTGGGTCGTCCTGCATACCGTCCTGCCCTTTCTCACCAGCGCGGGGGCTTTGTATCTGCTGCAGATATGGATAGCGCCCTTTGCCGCGGTGCTGGCCCTGGCTCTGGCCGCCAGCGTCTGGATGGTGATGCTTCTGCGCGACAGCCGTCGACGGCTGGCCCGCAACCGTCAACACGCGCGGGCCACGCTGGAGGCCATCGGTGACGGTGTGATCACGGTCAACGCGCAATGCATCGTCCGTTACGCCAACCCGGTCGCGCTGCGCCAGATCGCCAACGGGACGCTGGTCGGGCACCCCTTGTCGCAGGTCGTGGCCCTGGAGGACGACGGCATGGCATTGCTCGAGGCGGCCATCGGCGAATGCCTGCACCGCGACCAGGGAGTGTTCCCGACGCATCAGCTGCGCCTGGCGCAGACGCAGGATGCGGCCGGACGCGTATTGCGCGCCAGCGTCAGCCCCCTGCGCGATGCAACCAACCGGATCGAAGGAGCCGTCATCGTGTTGTCCGACATCACGGACAGCGTGGCCAGTGCCGACCAGTTGCGCCATGCCGCCACGCATGACGCCTTGACCGGGCTGCCGAACCGGGTGCAGCTGCAGCAAAGACTGGCACTGGCACTGGCACGTGCGCAACGCCTGCACAGCACGATCGCCATCCTGTTCCTCGACCTGGACCGGTTCAAGCGCATCAACGACAGCCTGGGGCACAGCCACGGCGACGAGGTGCTCTGCGTGACCGCCCAGCGCCTCGCCACCATCTGCCGGAGCACGGATTTCGTCGCCCGCTGGGGCGGCGATGAGTTCATCGTCGTGATGGAGGACGTATCCGGCGAATCGGCCGTGGCCGCCGCCGCGGCCAAACTGGTGGCGGCGCTGGGCGAGGATGTCGAGATCCGCGATCTGCGGCTGGCCAGTTCCTGCAGCGTGGGCATTGCGCTGGCGCCCCAGGACGGCCTCGAGATCGAGGACCTGCTGGCCAAGGCCGACACCGCGATGTACCGCGCCAAGTCGCATCCGGATACCGGTTTCCAGTTCTATTCGTCCGACCTCAAGATCTGGACCCGCGAGCGGCTGTCGCTGGAAGTCGAGTTGCGCCATGCCTTGCGCGAGGGCCTGTTCGAGATGCACTACCAGCCGCAGTTCCGGCTCGATGGCGGTACGCTGGTCGGTTTCGAGGCCTTGCTGCGGTGGCGCCGCACTCCCGACACGCTGGTGCAACCAGCGGACTTCATCGGTGTGGCCGAGGAGTCCGGATTGATCGTCGACATCGGCTCCTGGGTGATGCAACGGGTCGCGCACGACATCGCGCGCTGGGTCGCGGACGGACTGCAGCCGATGCCGGTGGCGGTCAACGTGTCGGCGCGCCAGTGCATCAACCGCAACATCGTCGACGTCGTGCGGCGCGCGCTGGAAGACACCGGCATCGCACCGTCGCTGCTCAAGCTGGAGATCACCGAGACCACGGCCATGACCGATGCCGCGCGGGTGATCGAACTGCTCGAGGAGATCAAGGCGCTGGGCGTGCGTATTGCGGTCGACGATTTCGGCACCGGCTATTCCTCGCTGGCCTACCTGAAGCGGTTCCCGATCGACGAGCTCAAGATCGACCGCTCCTTCGTGCAGGACCTCGCCACCGACGCCGATGATGCGGCCATCGTGCGCGCGACGATCGCGCTGGCGCATGAGCTGGGCATCGAGGTGGTCGCCGAGGGCGTGGAGACCCAGCAACAAAGCACGTTCCTCAGCGCGCAGTCGTGCGACATCGTGCAGGGCTTCCTGTACGGCCGCCCGCAGCCGCTCGGGCAGACGACACCGCTGCTGTAGCCGCAGCCTACAATTTCCCCCATCGCCAAGGAGCCGATGTACTGTCGCATCGGTCGCGCCACGCCGCATGCGGCAGGAGACTTCACATGCCAGAGAACACCCCCGGTTCCGACGAGGTTCGCGCGCAACTGCGCAAGTCGGCACTGGAATACCACGAATTCCCCACACCGGGAAAGATCGCGATTGCCGCGACCAAGCAATTGTCGAACCAGCGCGATCTGGCGC
>JBFIDI010000163.1:0-10749 GCA_041581405.1 Burkholderiaceae bacterium | reverse complement strand
TGCGACTCCGGCACAGCGGCACCCATGGCCTTGGCCCGTTCCTCGAATTCGCGCCCGATGCCGTCGGCCTCGACCGTCTGCGCATGCCGGTACCAGGCGAATCCCTCCACGCCCACCACGGTCAGGTTGCCGCCGAAGCAGCCGAATCGTTCGACCAGCGTGACCTGGACGCCGGCACGCGCCGCCGCCAGTGCCGCGGCCAGTCCGCCCGGGCCCGAGCCGACGACCAGCAACTCGGTCGTGTGGATGATGTCGATGTCGCGTGCAGGTTCCCGAAGCGTGGCTCTGGGTGGGCTCATGCGGATACTCCCGGTCGTGAGGGCGGCGCGGTGTCGGGGCGACGGCGTCGCCCGGCTGCCCATGGCGCCCATTGTGGCGCCGGCGCATGGCCTGCGCATGGACGTGCCCACGGATGTGCGTCCAACTGTTGCAATGCCGTGCGTTTGGCGGGCAACTGTGTGACACTCGGCGTATTCGGTGCGACCCATCCATGCTTGTGTGTTTGCGGGGTCGCTTGGAGACGAAGATACGATGGTCGACGGAAAAAAATCCAAGCCTGACGCGCCGGCAAGGACCGGTTCCGCGGAGCGAACCGCGTCCGGATTGACCCGGCCGGGCGAGCTCTACCTGCCCGGTGATGCGCTGCCCCTGCCCGAGGTCGTCGAGAAAGATACCGATTCGGTCTGGGCCTTGTGGTCCGACACGGTCGAGGGCGATACCAAACCCGTCGCCGACAAGGATTTCAAGGAAACCGTGCCACTGGATCTCGATGCCATGGAGCCGACCCAGTTGATGGGTTTGCCGGAGACGGACGACGACGAGCGCAAGCGCAAGCGTTGACGACCCCCGGGCGAGCCCGGTTGCACGGGCTCGTGGCCGTCGTCAGTTGACCATCACCAGCTTGCCCATGACACCGCGCGATCCCATGTGGGCGTAGGCCGCCTTGAGCTCCGACATCGGCATCGTGCGGTCGATCACCGGCTTGATCCTGCCCTCGCCGTACCAGGTGGCGAGTGTCTGCATCATGGCGGCGTTGGCCTTCGGTTCGCGCCGGACATAGTCACCCCAGAACACGCCGACGATGGAGGCACCCTTGAGCAAGGCCAGGTTCAGCGGCAGCGACGGGATCGGGCCGGCGGCAAATCCGACCACCAGGTAACGTCCACGCCAGCCGATGGAGCGGAACGCCGGCTCGGCGAGGTCGCCGCCCACCGGGTCGTAGATCACGTCCGGCCCCTTGCCTTCGGTGAGGGCCTTGAGCGATTCGCGCAGGTTCTCACGCTGGTAGTTGATCGTGGCATCGGCACCGATGCGCGTGCACAAGGCGCATTTCTCGTCGGTCGATGCCGCGGCGATCACGCGCGCACCGGCCTGCTTGGCGATCTGTATGGCCGCCGTGCCGACGCCGCCCGCGGCGCCCAGCACCAGCACCGTCTCGCCGGCCTGCAGCGCCGCCCGGTCGATCAGGGCATGGTAGGACGTGGCGTAGATCATGATGAACGCGGCCGCGTCGACGAAGGGGAAACCCGCCGGCAGCGGCATGCACAGCTGGGCCTTGGCAATGGTGTGGGTGCCGAAACCACCGGTGCCCGACAGGCAGGCGATGTTCTGTCCGACCGTGAGGTGGCGCACGCCTTCGCCGACGGCCTGCACCGTGCCCGCATACTCGGAGCCCGGAACGAACGGCAGTTCAGGCTTGATCTGGTATTTGTTCTGCACGATCAGCAGGTCCGGGAAGTTCAGGCTCGCGGCCTTGATCTCGACCAGGACTTCTCCCGGGCCGGGCGTCGGTGTGGGCAACTCCTTCCAGTTCAGCGCGTCGATACCGGTGGGGTTGTCGCAGATCCAGGCGTGCATCGTTCTATCTCCTAGTGTTCGGGTTGGCCAAATCATACGGGGTCGATCCCGAATGCGCGTCGCCGTGGTGACCCGGACACCTAGAATCGGGTACCACGCCAACAAACCATGAAAATCCTCATTTCCAACGACGATGGGTACCAGGCGCCCGGCATCGTCGCCCTGTACGACGCGCTCAAGGACCTCGCCGACGTCGAGGTTGTCGCCCCCGAACTGAACAACAGCGCCAAGTCGAATGCCCTCACGCTGCATGGCCCGTTGACGGTGACCACCGCCGCCAACGGTTTCCGATACGTGAACGGGACGCCGGCCGATTGCGTGCATATCGCGTTGACCGGCCTGCTGGGTTACCGGCCGGACCTGGTGGTGTCGGGCATCAACAACGGCGCCAACATGGGCGACGACACGATTTATTCCGGGACCGTGGGTGCGGCGATGGAAGGTTTTCTGTTCGGGATTCCGGCGATCGCGTTCTCGCAGGTCGAGAAGGGCTGGGAGCACCTGGACGCCGCCCGGGCCACGGTGCGCGCCCTGGTGGGACAGATGCTGCAGCAGCAACTGGTGGGCAACAAGCCCTGGCTGCTCAACGTCAACATTCCCAACCTGCCGCTGGACAAGATCAAGCCGATGAAGGTCTGCCGGCTGGGGCGTCGCCATGCGGCCGAGCCGGTGATCGTGCAGGACAGCCCGCGCGGCGACAAGATGTACTGGATCGGCAGCGCCGGCGCCGTCAAGGACGATGCCGAAGGCACGGACTTCCACGCCACGGTGCAAGGGCATGTGTCGCTGACGCCGCTCAAGACCGACCTGACCGACCACGAGTTCCTGCGCTACTGGTCGCAGACCGCCGCCGCCATGGGGCGCGCGTCGGCGGCTGCGGCGCCATCCACGCCATGAAGCCGCGTCCGTCGTTTCCCGCGCGGCTCGCGCCGCTCGAGTCGACCGGCCCGGCAGGCGTCCGTCGGTCCGCGGCACCGGCCAGCGGCCATGCGCAGGTCGGGCGGATGTCTGGCGTCGGCAGCACGGGCGCGCCGGCGGCTCGGATGGCGGTGTCGTCGGTGCAGGAGCGGGACTACGCGGCCGTGCGCCGTGACATGGTCCAGCGCCTGACGCGCAGCGGCATCGCCGACGCCACGGTGTTGGCGGCGATGGGAACCATCGAGCGCCACCGCTTCGTCGACAGCGCCTTGCACGCGCAGGCCTACCAGGAAACCAGCCTGCCGATCGGGCTGGGCCAGACGATTTCCAAGCCTGGCGTCGTGGCGCGCATGATCGAGTTGCTGCGCCGGGGTGCCAGCGGGCGGCTGGGGCGTGTGCTCGAGATCGGAACCGGTTGCGGATATCAGGCGGCGGTGCTGAGCCTGGTGGCCAGCGAGGTCTACAGCGTGGAGCGCCTGCGCGGCCTGCACGAGCGCGCGCGCGAGAACCTGCGCACCATGCGCCTGCCCAACGTGCATCTGCTGTTCGGCGACGGCATGGTCGGGTATGCGAAGGGCGCCCCGTATGCCGGCATCATTGCGGCGGCCGGCGGCGGCGACGTGCCCGCGGCATGGACCGAGCAGCTGGCGATCGGGGGGCGGCTGGTGGCGCCCGTGGCCGGACTCAAGGGTGCCGGACAGGCCATCGTGGTGATCGAGCGGACCCGGCAAGGGTTGGAGCAGACCCTGCACGAGGCCGTGCATTTTGTGCCTTTAAAATCGGGCGTTGCGTGAAGGGAAGGCGAATGATGGGAATTTCAGGCCGGGGCATGGGACGACTGGTCATGCTGTGTTCGGTGGTGTTGCTGGCGGCGTGCGGGACACGCACGGTGCACCGGGCACCCGTTGCGGAAAGCGCACCGGTCACCAGTGTCGAAGCCGGTGCCGTCGTTGCGCCGGCGGCGCAGCAGCCTCCGGGCTTCGAGAACGCGGGCAAGGCGGGGTATTACACCGTCAAGCCGGGCGACACCATGATCCGGATCGGCATGGAGACGGGCCAGAGCTGGCGCGACATCGCGCGCTGGAACGGGCTGACCAACCCGAACGTGATCGAGGTCGGACAGGTGCTGCGGGTGACGCCACCCGTGGCCGCCACCACCGTGCCGGCGGCAACCGTGCTGGCGGGCGCAAAACCCGCTGCCGGCGTGAACGCGCCCGTGGCCGCAGGTTCCACCGGAGCCGCCGCGGCGACACCGGTGGCCCCCTCCGGCGTCACCACCACCGCCGTGGCGCCAGCTGCGGTCACGGCGACCGCCGTGCCACCCGCCCAGGGCGGGACGGCCGCCGCGCCGGCGGACGACGAGGTCTCGCTCATCTGGCCGGCATCGGGTGCCGTGATCAGCGGTTTCGACGAGGTCAAGAACAAGGGTGTGGATATCGGCGGCGCCGCGGGCGACCCGGTGCTGGCCGCGGCCGATGGCCGCGTGGTCTACGTCGGTTCGAGCCTGCGGGGTTACGGCAACCTGATCATCCTCAAGCACAACAACACCTACCTGACGGCGTATGCGCACAACCAGGCCTTGCTGGTCAAGGAGGACCAGACGGTGCGCAAGGGACAGAAGATCGCCGAGATGGGCAACAGCGACGCAGACCGGGTCAAGCTGCATTTCGAAGTGCGTCGCCAGGGCAAGCCGGTCGATCCGGCGAAGTACCTGCCGCCGCGCTGAACCGGGCCGCCGCCATGGCCTGGCCGGTCCTGGTCTTCGACATCGAGTCGATCCCCGATATCGCCGGCCTGCGCGCCTTGCGCGGTGCGGGCGCCGAGCTGACCGACGCCCAGGTCCATGCGGCCTGGGTCGAGGAGCGCAAGGAAAAAGGCCTGAGCGACTTCATGCCGCTGCATTTGCAGCGCATCCTGGTCATCAGCGCCGTGTTCCGCAATGCCGACGGGCTGCGCATCCATTCCTTCGTCGACCGGGACGGCCAGTCGGAAGGCAAGGTCATCCAGACCTTCTTCAACACGCTCGAGAAACACACGCCGCAGCTCGTGAGCTGGAACGGTGGCGGCTTCGACCTGCCGGTGCTGCATTACCGCGGCTTGCAACACGGCGTGGTCGCGGACAAGTACTGGGACATGGGCGAGGATGACCGCGAATTCAAGTGGAACAACTACATCAGTCGTTACCACATGCGCCACCTGGACCTGATGGACCTGCTGGCGATGTACCAGCCCAAGAACAACGCACCGCTGGACGCCATGGCCAAGCTCTGTGGCTTCCCCGGAAAACTCGGCATGGACGGTTCGGCGGTGTATCCGGCCTACCTCGACGGCAAGCTCGAGGAGATCCGGCAGTATTGCGAGACCGACGTGATGAACACCTACCTGATGTATTGCCGGTTCCAGAAGATGCGGGGCGGCCTGCTGGAGCAGGAATACGAGCAGGAGATCCGGCTGGTCAAGGACACGCTGGCCGCGCTGGCGCCGGACGAGCCCCACTGGGACGAATACCTGCAGGCCTGGGGCTGAGAAGGGGCGCGCAGCATGAGAAGACGCAAGACGCAGCCGGCGCCGCCGCTACTGCTGGACGAGTTGTTGCAGATCGAGTCGCTGGACATGGAGGCCAGCGGCATTGCCCATCGCCAGGACGGCAAGGTGGTGTTTGTCGAGGGCGCGTTGCCGTTCGAGACCGTCAGCGTGCAGATCAACCGCAGCAAGGCGAGTTTCGACAAGGCCACGGTCACGACCATCCATCGTGAATCCTCGCAGCGCGTGATACCCGGCTGCCCGCATTTCGGCTTGCATGCCGGAGCCTGTGGTGGCTGCAAGATGCAGCACATGCACGCCGACGCGCAGGTCGCGGTCAAGCAACGCGTGCTCGAGGACAACCTGTGGCATCTCGGCAAGCTGCGGCCCGACCATCTGCTGCGGCCGATGCACGGTCCGACCTGGGGCTACCGATACCGGGGGCGCCTGTCGGTGCGATACGTGCGCAAGAAGGCCACGGTGCTGGTCGGTTTCCACGAGCGCAAGAGCGGCTACGTGGCCGACATGCAGCAATGCCGGGTGCTGCCGCCGGCGGTCAGCGCCTTGCTGATGCCGCTGCGCGCCTTGATCGGCGAGATGCAGGCGCGCGAGACCTGTCCGCAGATCGAGCTGGCGGTGGGCGACGACGGACCGGTGCAGATCGTGGCCATGGTGTTGCGCCACATGGAGCCGCTGTCGGACGGCGACAAGGCCTTGCTGCGGGCGTTTGCGACACGGTATTCGGACCCGCAGGGTGAACAACGCCAGCGCGTCATCCAGTGGTGGCTGCAGCCCGGGGGGCCGGATTCCGTGGTCTTGCTCGACGAGGCGGGCCCCGAACTGGCTTACCGGCTGCCCGAATTCGGCATCCACATGCCGTTCCGTCCGACCGACTTCACGCAGGTCAATCCGCATGTCAATGGCGTGCTGGTGGGTTTTGCGGTGCGCCAGCTGGCCGTGCAGCCGGATGAGCGCGTGATCGACTGGTTTTGCGGCCTGGGCAATTTCACGTTGCCGCTGGCGACCCGGGCGGCGGCGGTGCTGGGAGTCGAAGGCAGCGCCGCGCTGGTGCAGCGGGCGCAGGACAACGCGCAGCGCAACCAGACCCTGCGCGGCGCCGGGCAGGCGCTGGCCCCGTTGCGTTTCGTTGCCAGGAACCTGTTCGAGATGACGGCGCAGATGTTGCTGGACGACGGCGCGGCGCACAAGTGGTTGCTGGACCCGCCACGCGAAGGCGCGTTTGCGCTGGTGCGGGCGCTGGCGGCCTTGCATGCCGGGCAGGCCGGGCAGGCCGGCAGGGGCGCGGAGGTCGTCGACGTGCCAGATTCCGACACCGTGCTGGAGCCGGTGACGCCGGGGCCGGGCTGGGCCTTTCCGAGCCGTATCGTCTACGTCAGCTGCAATCCGGCGACGCTGGCACGCGACGCCGCGGTGCTGGTGCACCAGGCGGGTTACCGTTGCAGCGCGGCCGGCGTCGTCAACATGTTCCCGCACACGGCCCACGTGGAGAGCATGGCGGTGTTCGAACGCATCGATTGACGCTGTTGTCGCCGCCGGCGGGCGCCAGCGCGCCGCCGCGACGCGGCTTGGGCGTTGTCAGCGCGAAGGTTCGCGCGGCGCCGCGCGCTGGCCGGTTCTGGCCTGGGTGTCGTCCTGCATCACGTCGTCCGACGACAGCGGCGGGGCCAGGGTCGATGGTGCCCCTTCGATCTTGTTCTCGCGCATGTACTGGTCCATCTCCTTCCAGCCTTCGAATATCGCGGTCTTGGAGACGCGTTCGTTGAGGCGGTAGCAGTCTTCGATGCCGCGCAACGCGTGTCGGCAGGCCGCGCCGATGGCGCGCGCGTCGGCTTCCCGCTGCGCGATGCGCGGGTCCGGGCCGAGACCCAGCAGATCGCAACCGGCGACCAGCAGGCTCAGGGCGAGAACGGAAAACAGACGCGGGGAGATGGACACGAGATCAGACCTTTGCCCGGATTATCGGCAGTTTGGCCGGCAGACTGAAGCGCGGGTATCGGGCGCGGGGCGAAAAAAAGGCCCCTCGCGGGGCCTTCGGGCGGGGGTGAGTTGCCGGTCAGTCGTTGCTGCCGCCACCGATGCCCAGCAGGATCAGCAGGCTCTGGAACACGTTGTAGATGCTCAGGTACAGGCCCAGCGTGGCGCTGATGTAGTTGGTCTCGCCACCATCGATGATGCGCTTGAGGTCGTACAGCATGAAGGCACTGAAGATGCCGATGGCCATCACCGAGATCGCCATCATGCCGGCCGACGATGCGACGAACACGTTGATGATGGCGGCAACCATCAGCACGATGGCACCGACGGTCAGCCACTTGCCCATGCCGGTCAGGTCACGCTTGATCACCGTGGCCAGGCTGGCCATGACGAAGAACACGCCGGCCGTGCCGCCGAACGCCATCATGATCAGGTCGGCGCCGTTCTTGAAGCCCAGCACCATCGCGATCAGCCGGGACAACATCAGCCCCATGAAGAAGGTGAAGGCCAGCAGCACCGGCACGCCGGCAGCCGAGTTCTTGGTCTTCTCGATGGCGAACATGGAGCCGAAGGCTCCACCCAGGAAGATCATCAGGCCCATGCCGCCGCTGATGGCGGCGGTGATGCCGGTGCTCACGCCGATCCAGGCGCCCAGCACCGTCGGCAACATGCTCAGGGCGAGCAACCAATAGGTATTGCGCAACACCTTGTTACGTTGCTGCGCGGACACGCCATGCCCATAAGCAGAGCCATGGTTGATTGTCTGTACGCGGTCGTTCATGTATTGGACTCCTGTTGTTGCTACCGGGGGTAGATGCGGATCATTCTAGGATAGTTCAAGTGCAGCGCCGCGCGGGGGGCAATTGGCCCGCTGCCGATGCGGGTATCGCGCCCGCCCCGGCCCCTTGCCGGCCGGCCGCCGGTGCGGCGGGAGCAGCGGTTATGCTCGGGTCACGCGCCGCAACGGCGCTGCGAATCGTTTCAACCCTCCATTCTTCACCCGCATGAAAACCAAATCTTTCCTCGAACTCGCCGACGTCCAGCGCATGGCGGCCGCCGCCGAAGCCCACGCGAAAACCCATCAATGGCCCGTGTGCATCGCCATCGTCGACGACGGCGGACACCTGCTGCACCTGCAACGCCTCGACGGTGCCGCAGCGACCGCCAGTTACATCGCCACCAGCAAGGCGAACACGGCGGCGCTGGGGCGTCGCGAGAGCAAGGTCTACGAAGACATCGTCAACGGCGGCCGCACGGCCTTCCTGAGCGCGCCGATGCTGCAGGGTTTCCTGGAGGGGGGCGTGCCGATCATGATCGACGGCCAATGTGTGGGTGCCATCGGTGTCAGCGGCGTCAAGTCGTCGGAAGACGCCGAGGTGGCCAAGGCCGGCATCGCGGCGCTGGGCGCCTGACCCCGCGCGCGCGTTGCGTCATTTGGTCAGGATCAGTTTGCCTTGGCGGGTCGCCTGCAGCCGGTAGACGGATCCGCGGTGCGTGATGGCCACGCTGCTGTGGCCCCGCAGCAGTGTGGCACTGTCGACTTGGGGCATGCCGTCGGCAGCCGGGGCCTCCTGCGGGCCCGGGCCCGCGTCCGTGGATGGCGTCTGCGCGCGTGGTGCCGGGCGCCGCGTGCCGCCAGGCTCGTCGGGCCGGGGACGGTCCGTGTGCGTGCTGGTCATGGCGTTGCGGGATCGGTCACGAATCCGATGCTTCGCAGGCCGGCACGCTGCACCATCGCCATCGCCAGCGCGACGCGTTCGTAACGCACGGCCTTGTCCCCGCTGATATGCAGTTCGGGCTGCGGCGACTGCGTGGCCGCCTCGGACAGCCGTTGCTCGAGTTCGGTCTCGCCGATCGCAGCGTCGTCCCAGAAGTACTGGCCGTGCGCATCGACGGCCAGCCGTATCGCCTGCGGCGGTGCCAGCAGCGGCTGGTTGCTGGCGCGCGGCAACTCGACCGTGACCGCGTGTCGCATCACCGGAACGGTGACGATGAAGATGATCAGCAACACCAGCATGATGTCGACGAACGGCGTCATGTTGATCTCGTTCATGACCTCGTCGGTGTCGTCCTGGGTTCCGAATGCCATCGTGCTGTCCTGTCGTTTGCGGTTGCGGGAGTCGCGGGGTCTTCCAAGCTGTGGTGGTGGGGGGATGCCGGCGCCTCAGGCGGACCCGGACTGCGCGGACGCCGCCAGGCCACCGCCGGCCATCTTCACGCGTGCGCCGGTCACGAAGTAGGCGTGCAGGTCGTGCGCGAACCGGTTGAGCTTGCCGACGACCGACTTGTTGCCGCGCACCAGTGCGTTGTAGCCGAGTACGGCGGGAATGGCCACGGCCAGGCCCAGCGCCGTCATGATCAGCGCCTCGCCGATCGGGCCCGACACCTTGTCGATGCTGGCCTGGCCGCTGGCGCTGATGCCCATCAGCGCGTGGTAGATGCCCCAGACGGTTCCGAACAGCCCGACGAACGGTGCCGTCGAGCCGACCGATGCCAGCACGGCCAGACCCGACTGCAGCCGGGCCACGTTGTCATCGACGGCATTGCGAAGGCAACGGGTGACCCAGTCGCTGATGTCCAGCGTGTCATGCAGCTGGGCTCGGGTGTTGCTGTGGTGGGCGGTCGCATCGCGGCCTTCCTCGGCCAGCGACCGGAACGGGTTGTCGCGGGTCGGTCCCAGGCTGGCCAGGCCCTGGGCGAGGTCGGTGCTGTGCCAGAACGACTCCGCGCGCGACGCCAGTCGCTTGACGCGCAATACGCCGATGGCCTTGACGGCGATGACCGTCCATGAAGCCAGGGACATCACGAGCAGCAGCACCACGACGAGCCGGGTGACGGCGTCGCCTTGTTCCCACAGGTTGACGAGTCCGAATGTTGTTTGCATGAAAGCTCCTGCACCGCCTGCGTGGCGGCATTGCCTGGGTTACTGAATTGCGAAGGTGATGGGGACGGTGAACCACATCGACTGGGGCACGCCGGCACGCTTGCCGGGCACGAAGCGCCAGGTCAATACGGTCGACACGGCGGCGTTGTCCAGCCGGAAGAAGCCGCTCGACGTCTGGACCTTGGCCTCACGGGCCAGTCCCTGGTCGCTGACGAGCACGTCGACCAGGACGGTTCCTTGTTCGCGCAGCCGCACGCTGATCGGCGGATACCGGGGACGCGGATTCTGCAGGTACTGCGCGTCGCTGGATGGCAGCTCGACCGGCGCGGGAGCCGGGCGCGGCGGCGCGGCGGCGGTAACCGCGGTGGCAGCGGCCGGAGCGGGCGCCGGATCCGCCGCGGGGCCGGAGGCGACGGGCTTGCCGCTTGCGGGTGCGGCGGCCGCAACCGGTACGGCCGGCGTCGTCGTGGCTTCGGTCACGACGGGCAGCGGCGCCGGTGCTGGCGTCGGTGCGGGTATCGGCGTCGGCTTTGGCGGCGTGGGTGTCGGTGGTGCGGGTTTCGGCGTCGCCG
>JBFIDI010000162.1:0-10801 GCA_041581405.1 Burkholderiaceae bacterium | reverse complement strand
GCCTCGCATCTCAGCGACGCCGCGTACATCGAGAAGACCATGCGCCGCTGCATCGAGGCGTCGCGGGCGACACTGCTGCACATCCATCTGCATCGCTTCGAGCCCGATGGCATCAGCGGGGTCGCGGTGCTGGCCGAGAGCCATATATCGGTGCACACATGGCCCGAGAGCCGCTTTGCCGCGTTCGACGTGTTCATGTGCGGCGACACCGATCCGCACGCGTGCATCGACATCATGCGCGAGGCCTTCGAGGCCGAGCGTGCAGACGTACAGGAATTATTGAGAGGCGAAGTTGATGAGTGAATACCAATGGTGGCATGAACGTTGCGACGGACTGGGCATCACCACGTCGGTCGAAGTAAAGCTCCTGCATGCAGAGCAAAGCCCGCATCAGCGGGTCGAGATCTACGACCACCAGTCCTTCGGGCGGCTGCTCGTGCTCGATGGTTATATCCAGGCCAGCCAGGCCGACGAGTTCATCTACCACGAGATGGCCGTGCACGTGCCGCTGCTCGGCCGTGTGCGCGAGAACGCGTCGGTGCTGGTCATCGGGGGCGGCGACGGCGGCATCGTGCGCGAAAGCCTCAAGCATGATTTCGTGACCAGCGTCACCATGGTCGAGATCGACCGGCGCGTGGTCGACCTGGCGCGCGAATACCTTGCCGTCAACGGCGACTACGACGATCCGCGCGTGAACCTCGTCATCGACAACGCGGCCAACTTCGTCAGCCAGGCGCTCAAGGACGGCAGGCGTTACGACCTGATCGTGCTCGACCTCACCGAACCCGTCGGTCCTTCGTCGTGCCTGTTCACCGAGAAGTTCCTGACCGAGGTCGTCGGCCTCGTCTCGGAGACCGGCGTGATCCTCGATTCGGACAGCATCTACCTGTCGAAGGACGGCGGCGACTTCCTGCAGGAGGTCAGCGGCGACGGCGACAACCTGATGACGGTGATGCAGCGCACCCGGCTGCTGCCGCACATCGACGTCTATCACACCAACATCCCGCTGTATCCCGGAGCCGATTTCGGATTCTTCCTCTACAGCCGCGACGGCGTCTCGCTGCGCAAGCCGGTCCGGGCGTTCGAGGGCCGGCACTACAACGCCGAGGTCCACCAGGCGTCGTTCGCATTGCCGAACTGGCAGAAGCGGTGGTTGTTGCCGCAGGGCTGAGAATTCAGTCCACCTTCGCCCCTGATTGCGCAACGATGTTGCCCCAGCGCGCAACGTCGGCCGCAATGACCTTGGCCAGTTGATCGCCACTGCCGGCAACCACTTCGAAACCCAGACCAACCAGACGCTCACGTACCGCCGGTGTATCGAGCGCCGCCGCAAATTCGCGGCGCAACTTTTCCACCACCGCCGGGGGTGTGCCGGCAGCCACCAGCATCCCCACCCAGGGTTCGACCGCATAACCCGGCAACACTTCACCGATGGCCGGAAGGTCGGGCATGGAAGAAAGTCTTCGGGCGCCAGTGACCGCCAGTGCCCGCAGCTTGCCCGCCTTGACGTGGGGCAGCGACGAAGCGGCACTTGGCATCATCATCTGCACCTGCCCGCCCATGACATCGACGAGCGCCGGGGACGATCCCTTGTAAGGCACATGCAGCAACTTCATGTCGCCCATGCTCTTGAACATCTCCACCGCCAGATGCGAAATGCCTCCACTTCCCCCTGATGCATAGGTCGCAGCTTGGCCTTGGCGTTTGACCCATGCGACATAACCCGACAAATCGCGGGCCGGCACATCGGGATTGACCACCATGACGAGCGGAACGGTCACGCTGAGGCTGATCGGAGTGAAGTCCTTGATGGGGTCGTAACCCAGATTCGGGTAGAGATACGGCGCAATGCCATGGGTACCGATGTCTCCCATCAATACCGTATACCCGTCAGCAGGCATCCTGGCCACGGCCTGTGCAGCGATAGTGCCACCAGCGCCGGTCCGGTTTTCGACGACGACCGGCTGACCCAGTCGCTCAGCCAGCACCGGCGCTACCGCACGAGCGACCGTATCAAACGCACCGCCAGTGGAAAAAGGAACGACGATCCTCAGCGGCCTGTCGGGGTAGCCCTGTGCCATCACGGTCGCTGGGCCAACGGAAAGCAGCGATGCCACGGCCATGCAGGTCACCCTGGCGAGTACGGTGCGTCTGGTTGCGGATTGGTTCATGGGTTTGACTCCTGTAGTTGATGGTTACCACACCGTCAGGTGCGCAACCGCGAATAGATCCAGGGCCTCGCAGCACGATCGCGCTGCTGCCATTGCGTGATGGAGCATTCGTGTTGCAGGCTCATGCTGATCTCGTCGAGACCGCTCATCAACATCGACTTGCGCAGTGGCTCGATGTCGAAGCGGATCGGACCGTCCCTGGCGCCGCCGATGGATTGCGCGGACAGGTCGACGTCGAGTACCAAATGCCCGCACGCAGCCTGCGCCTGCAACGCCTCGACGGTGGCTTCCGGCAACTGCACCGGCAACAGTCCGTTCTGAAAGCAATTCGCGAAGAAGATGTCTCCGAATCCCGGCGCCACCACGCAGCGAAGCCCCATGCCCTGCAACGCCCACACCGCCATCTCGCGTGAGCTCCCACAACCGAAATTGGGACCGGCAACGAGGATGCTCGCCTTGCTGAAGGCGGGTTGATTGAAGATACACCCCGCATCGGGAATGCCCTCAGGCGTGATACGCAATGACTCGAATGCCCAGGCACCGAGCCGGTCACGCGGTTCCGAAGCGCAGCGGTTCATGCGGATGATGACATCGGTGTCGACATTGGCGCGCGCCAGCGGCACGACCAGACCCGTGTGGCTTTTGAATGGGGTCATGTGGCCCGCCTCAGGCGATGCAATTCATGCGATGCGGGGATGTGTCCCAGCAAGGCAGTCGCTGCCGCCACGGCAGCCCCTGCAAGGTGCGTGCGCACGCCAGGCCCCTGGCGACCGACAAAATTGCGGTTGCTGGTGGATACACAGCGCTGGCCGGGTTGCAGGATGTCGCCATTGACGCCCACGCACATGGAGCAACCAGGTGACCGCCACTCGAATCCTGCGGCGCGAAATACCGTGTCGAGGTTTTCAGCCTCCGCCGCACGGCGCACGGCCTGCGAGCCGGGCACGATCCACGCAACGGTGTCGTCTGCGATGCGTCGGCCGCGCACGAACGCGGCAGCGCGGCGCAGATCCGACAACCTGCCGTTGGCACAGGAACCGATGAACACATGGTCGACCGGTGTTCCAGCCAGCGGCGCACCGGACACCAGCCCCATGTAGTCGAGCGCGGCATCGACGGCGGCGCGCTGCGCCGACGGCAGTTGCGCCAGGTTCGGCAACACTCCGTCGACCCCCATGGTCTGTTCAGGGCTGGTTCCCCAGCTCACGTGCGGCTGCACCGTTGCCGCATCCAGCGCGACCTCCCGGTCGAACACCGCGAGGTCGTCCGTCGTCAGTGTCCGCCAGTACGCGACCGCCGGTTCCCACTCACCCGCTTGCGGCGCGTTGGCTCTACCCTGCAAGTATGAAAACGTGGTGTCGTCCGGCGCCACCAGGCCGAAATTCGCGCCCATTTCGATCGACAGGTTGCACAGCGTCATGCGCGCTTCCATGTCCATCGCCTGCACAGCGCTTCCCGTGTACTCGATCGCGCAGCCCGTGGCACCGCCCGTTCCCAATCGCGCAACCAGCGCCAGGACGATGTCCTTGGCTTCCACACCCGGGGCCAGACTGCCATCGATGCGGATCCGCAGACTTCGTGGTTTGCGCACACACACCGTCTGCGTGGCCAACACATGAACGATCTCGGACGTTCCAATGCCCAATGCGAGTGCCCCGAACGCACCATGCGTGCTGGTGTGGCTGTCACCGCACGCAATGAGCATTCCCGGTTGGGTCAGGCCCAGTTCGGGTCCGACGACATGGATGATGCCCTGCGCGGGGCTGTTGACATCGATCAATGCGATGCGGTGCGTGCGGCTGCCGTCGCGGACACGGTGCAGATGGGCCGCCGTCGATGCAAGCTCCTCGCCGGTGCGCAAGGGCAGCGACGAAACACCATGGTCGACTACGCAGAGCGTCAGTGCCGGGTTACGCACGGACAACCGACGCTCGGAAAGGGTAGCAAACAAGCTGCTTTGCAGGTCATGGACAAAGTGCCGGTCCACATGCAGCAATGCGACACCAGGCGCCAGTTCGGCGACAACATGTGCATCCCACAATTTGTCGAACAGCGTGCGGGGCGCAGGATTCATGCCGCTACCATCCGCGCTGTCGACTTGGCGATGGACAGCATCGTGCGAGTCTGCTCTACCGTGGCCACGGGTCGACCCCACAACGTGGCCTGGCTGACCCATTTTTCGACAAACTGTGCGTTGCTGGTAGCCAGTACACCGGGCCGAACATGAACATGGTCCTCCATGCCGGTGCGAATATGCCCACCCAAGGCGAATGCGACCAGCATGAAGCGCTGCATCACAGCGTAGTCGCGGACCTGGCACGACAGGGTCCAGTGTGCCTCGGGTGGCAGCAGTCGAATGGTCGCCTGCAACACGTCCAGGTCAGGCGGCAGTGCGCCGGGGATACCCACCCCCAGCGTGACCATCGGGCGAGGAGGCATCAGCCCCTGCTCCTTGAGCCATTGCAGCCCATGGATCTGGCCCAGGTCGAACAGTTCGAACTCTGGCGTGACGCCCAGTGCCGCCATGCGCGCGGCCATCTCCTTGCGCCACGCGGGAGGGTTGTCGTAGACGCGCATGCCCAGGTTGAAGGAGCCGCCTCCCAGCGAAACGATGTCGGCTCCGGACGCGATCACCGACAACCGTTCTTCGTGGCTGGAGCGTCCACCGTTGTCGCCGGCACTGAAGTTGATGATGGCCTCGCAACCTCGATCGCGAATGCGCGCGAGGAGATCGCGGTATGCATCCACATGATTGGTCGGCGTGCCATCCTCCAGCCGGGCATGGCAGTGGATGATCGCCGCACCGGTTCGCCAGCAAACCAGGGCCTCGTCGGCGATTGCCTGTGGCGTAATCGGTTGATGCGGCGTGTTGGCCTTCGGGGAACCGCCGCCGGTGATGGCGGCACAGATCACCAATGGGTCCTGTTGCATCGGGGTTCCTATGTCGGCGTCCATGCAAATGATTCCATTAATCGGATAAGTATTTCGTTTACCGGATTGTAAACACCGGCACATCAGCGCAACATCAGTAGAAACCCGATACACCGGCAGTCCGATATATTGCGGGCACCTCTTCCACCAATCGGAAACCTGATGAAGAAAAAGGAAACATCCACCACTGCCAGCAAAAAAGCTCCAGAGCCGGGACGGCCAGTCGCCGACACCGGCACGGTGGCCCGTGTCGCGTTGCTGCTGCGTTTGATCGTGGAGCAACAAGGCTCGTTCACCCTGACCGATATCGCGCAGGCATCCAACCTGCCGGCACCGACCGTCCATCGTCTGCTGGACCTGCTCACCCAGCAAGGCCTGGTGGCGCACGCGAAGTCGCAACGCAGCTACCGCGTGGGCACGGAGCTGTACCGGATCGCTTCGCTGGTGCGGGTCAACGTACCGCTGAACCAGATCGTGCAGCCGATCCTGGCGGACGCGGCGCAGGAATGCGACGAAACCTGCTACTTTGCCTTGTACCTGCCGGCACAGCTGGCCGTCATGTATGAAAGCCGCGTGGACTCTTCCCACTCGCTGGACTACCGCGTGGAATTCAATCGCCCCATGTCGCTCTTGTGGGGCTCTAGCGGCCGTGCGATCCTGGCATTTCTTCCGCAAGAGCGCATCCAGGCAGCCATCGAGCAGGAGCGCAGGTTCTCACGCGATGGCAGGGTGCCGGACGAGACACGCCTGATGGCCGAACTCAAGCAGATTCGCGCGCAAGGCTACGCATACAGCCGCGGACAACGCGTGCCTGGAGCAGTCGGCGTATTGGCGCCTGTCTTCGACCAGACCGGAACGATCTACGGAAGCCTCGGGTTCACGGTGCCTGAACAGCGCTTCCGGGAAGACAAGTTGCCTCGGTTCATCGCGAGCGCGACCCGTCACGCAGCCCAGCTCTCGAATGCACTTGGCGCAACGATGAGTCCGCCAGACGGCAGCGCCGGCTGACCCCTGTCACCCGACCGACCACCGGTCGCATGAGCACACGGCAACGTGGCGGCGCACCGGACGAAGAGGATGCGCCGCAACAGATCCGTCGACCGCTTTGCGCCGCAAACCATTTTTGGGCACAATACCGTTTATCGGAAATTGTTTTCGATAAACAGAATAGGAGACGCTCATGAACTGGCTACACACTCTCAGCCGCACGCTGATGGCAGCGCAACTGGCGGCGGTCGCGGTCGTATCGCTCTCACCGGTCGGCGCATGGGCGCAACGCCCCGACGGCTACCCGAGCAAGACCATTCGGCTCGTAGTACCGTTTGCACCCGGCGGCACCGCCGACAGCTTCGCGCGCATTCTGGGCCAGGGGCTGTCTGAGCGCGTTGGTCAATCCGTCATCGTGGACAACAAGCCTGGTGCCGGCGGCATGATTGCCGCAGACTTCGTTGCCAAGGCCCCGGGTGACGGATATACGCTGCTGGTTGCCGACGTCGGGCCCAATGCCGTCGCTGCCGGCCTGTTTCCGCAACTACCCTACGACCCCGTCAAGGATTTCGCTCCGGTGGTACTCGGGACATCCGTCCCGATGGTGCTGATCGCAAACCCGAGCCTGCCCGCCAGGAACCTGAACGAACTTCTTGCGCTGGCCAAGGCGAAGCCGGGTGCTCTCAATTTCGGCTCTGCCGGGGCCGGCGGCATATCGCATCTGGCGGGCGAAATGATGAAGATTCACGCGAAGCTGGACATGACACACATACCGTACAAGGGCGGATCGCAGTCGTTGGCCGGCATACTGTCCAACGAGACGCAGCTGATGTTCGTGACCGGGTCATCCGGACTGCCCCACATCAAGTCCGGCAAGGTCAAGGCGATCTCGGTGGCGTCGCGCCAGCGCCTGGCCACCCTTCCCGACACACCCACCATGGCCGAGGGCGGCATCGACAATTTCATTGCCGATTCCTGGTCGGGCGTGATGGCGCCGGCGGCGACCCCGCGCCCGGTGGTGGACTTTCTCGCACACGAACTGCGCGCCGTGCTACTGGAGCCTGCGGTCAACAAACAACTGTCCGATCGCGGCTTCGAAGTGCCGGCGCTCGGCCCCGATGCGTTTGGACGCTTCGTCGCAGACGAAGTACGGAAATGGTCGGATGTGATCAAGGCGGCAGGTGTAAAGCCGGACTGAATGCCGGCAACCCACGCTCCCCGCCCGGAGGGGCGTGTGGGTACACCCGCAAATGCACCACCACTGCCGGTGCGGCATGTTGATCGTTCAACACAACCGCACTGTCGCGCCGTCGCCTGCGAACAGCCGCCCCAGGAGCCCCTTGACAGGTACTCCGCATGTGTTGCCCGGTCTCGCCGGCGCGATGCGCACTGCCCACTTTCCTGCGGCCATTGCGCAACGGAGCCGCAAGTGATTGATCCACAAGGAATATAATCGCCGGCTTCGCGCTGGCGGTGCGCGCCGGCCGTTCCGGGCCGCGGCGCGGTCGGGTACGGAATCGTCAGCCGCCCATGGCCGACGCGCCAGCAATCGCGACGATCCGCGTCGGTGTCCAACAACGAGAGTTCCTGCTTGAAAGACCACTATTCCGCGCTTGGTGTCAGCAGTGCAGCCACGCTTGCAGAGATCAGGACGGCGTATCGCCAGCAGGCCGCCCGCTACCACCCGGACCGCAACGCCGCCGAAGGGGCCGCCGCGCGGTTTCGCGGCATCCAGGAGGCGTACGACGTGTTGTCCGACAACGACCGCCGCAGCGCCTACGACAACAACCGCAAGCGCAACCTGCTGGACAACCCGCTGGAGACTGCCGGCGAGATCTGGGCAGCCTATTTCAATCGCCTGATCTGAGCCCGACCGCATGATGCATCTGTCCCCTTTCTTCCATCACCTGCGCTCGGCCTACGTGGCCGAGATCGAGGACCTGAGCCAGGACTCGGAAGGCGCGTTCGTGCTGCAGCAGCGGCTGGCACAACGGCGCGGCGAGCTGGAGTTCCTGGTCCACATGCTCGAACTCAGCCCCGAGATGGTGGCCGTCGTCTTTCACAAGGCGTTCGTCTTCGGCCAGCCCCTGGTCATCGAGCAGATGCTGGGCTGCGAATCCGAAGACCTGCCCGACTGGGACGCCATTGCCGGCACCATCACCGTCGCCCCCTGGGCCCAGGACATGGTGCGCAGCATTCGGTCGCAACCCGCCGGCGACTGGTTCATGACGGTGGCGGCCGGCGCCGAATACATGCTGGGCATGGCGGGCCGCGGCCAGTCGCAGCAACATGCCGATGACGACGCCACGCACGATGCCGACGGCGCCGAGTCGGCGGACCGGGACGACGACCCGCACTACCTCTCGGCCGATGACGACGTCGGCGCCGACGCGCAGGCCCGCGAGGATGCCAGCGCCGACTGGATGGTCGAACAAGGCTTCGACCGCAAGGACTGACCCGGCACCCGAGACACCCCGCCACACCATGAACCATCTTGCGCTGATCGAAAAGACCCGCAGCCTGATCGCCGCCGGCGACATCAGTGCTGCCGAGTCCGCCCTGACCGACCTGGCCGACACCGAAGGCGATGGCGCCCTGGTCGTCGTGCTGGAACAGCTGGCGCCCAAGGACATCCTGGCCGTCATCCGCGAATACGACCAGTCGCGCGAGTCCATCATCAACCTGCTGGTCACGCCGAGCCAATTCGCGCGCGCGATGGTGATCGAAAAGCAGTACAAGGACCTGACCCACACGCATCTGCGGGGCATGGTCAACTCGGTGATCTTTCGCGAAGACGCCGACCCGGCCGAATTCCTGAACGCCATCGCCGACCTGGAAGGCGGCAGCGAGGCCGTGGCCAACTACTTCGCCGACAAGTGGAGCCGCATCGAAGCCTTCGCCCGCACCGGCACCTTCGACACGACCGAGGAAGACGGCGAGATGTTGTCCGAGCAGGCCTTGTTCGCGTCGGCCTATGCCAAGCCGCGGGTCGATCTCGACGAGGTCGCCGACCAGGACTGGATGCAGCTGGCCTGGTTGTTGCGCTACGAGTGCCCCGACCTGTTCATCGAGATGCTGCTGGTCATGCGGGCGCAGGCGCAGGCCTTCGACCAGGGACCGGGCGAGGACGCGGACGTGCCCGACGAGGACGGCGGCAAGATCGAGACCGGCGACACCGACCGCGGACGCGCCACGCCGGCGGCGCGCGACGACGACGAGGAATCCGCCATCTGAGCGGCGGCGATCGATGCCATCCGTCTCCATGCCGCCGAACCAGGCCGAATCCGCAGCGCAGTCCGTCGCGTTGTTCGACCGACGCCCCTTCTTCGAGAAGGCGCTGCAACACGGCGTGCGCCACGGCATCATCGCGGCGCAGCGACTGGAAACGATGCGCCAGGAGGCGCCCAAGGGCATCGTGCAGATCGCGCGTTATTTCGGCACCGAGTTCCTGCGACCCGAGCTGGAACTGGCCAAGGAGCGCATGGTCAAGCTGATCAGCCTGTACCTGGAAGACAGCTGCGACGCGGACCTGGACCGCGCCGCCATGGCCTTGCGCGACCACTCCCTGCTGTCGCGCTCCAAGGGTGGCGCCGACATGCTCAAGGCCTTGATCGCGATGCCGCGCAGCAGCCACTTCGGCATGCAGGAGGCGCCGGGCTTTCGCGACGAACACATTCCCTTGCTGGCCAAATGGTCGTTGCGCACGCTGGAGGACTACCGGGCCGAACGGTCGCAGCGCCTGCACATCGCCCGGATGGTCGACGCGGCACGCTGGATGGCCCACGCCCTGGGCATGGACGCGGACGCACTCGACGACGCGGGCGCGGATGCGGAAGCCGTCATCCGCACCGCGTTGCTCATGGGCACCGGCAGGCAGCCCCGCTCCATGCCGGACTGGCCCGCCTTCGAAAGGCAGGTCGCGGCCCTGCGCAGGAAACCCGCCCGCCAGGCCGGCGACGCGCCGGGCGGCGTCACCCTCCCCGTGCCCGCCAGGCTGCCGGACCCGTTCAGGGAAGTCGTCGAATCCGTGCGCCAGTCCGTGCTGCGCGACCTGCCCCGGATCTGCGATCCGGCCCTGCCGATTCAACGCCTGTTCATGCAGACGCCGGCCTTCATCGGGCGGTATTTCTGGATCGAGGACGCACTGGCGCAGGTCGAGCATTTCGAGCGGCAGAACTCCGCCGCCTGGGACAAGGCGACCGACGGCCATCAGGACGACAGTTCGCTGCTCACCTTGTTCCTGCGTATCGCCGCCGGCAGCAGCCACGCGACCCTGCTGACGCCGGCCGCGGCCGCCAGCCTGGTGCGCAAGGTCCGCAAGTCCGGCCTGGACCCGGAACTCGCGCGCCAGTTCATCCGCCAGCATGCGCCGGTGGCGCTGCGGGACGACTACCTGCACCTGTGGAACGTGTTCGCACAGGAGGCCGAGCCACTGCTGCGCAGCGACAAGCCGTATGCCCAGCAGGATGCGATCGCCTTGTTGCGACGCGAATGCAACGTCGCCGCCACCGCCACGCCCCGATGACCGATCACAACATCCCCGAACCCATCCATGAAGACCGTGTCTGGAGCGACGAGCGCTGGATCGCGCGCGTGATCAAGAACGAAGACGATGACGGCTGGGCGGTCTCCATGACGCTGCACAGCGAGTCGGAGCCCGCCCTCGTCGGCCCCTGGACCATGGGGCGCGACAAGAAGAACCCCAAGCCGCT
>JBFIDI010000161.1:0-10885 GCA_041581405.1 Burkholderiaceae bacterium | reverse complement strand
GTCACGAACTTGAAGTTGTTGGACAGGTCCTGGAAGCAGACCTCGCGGTAGTTGGGGTGGATTCCGTCTTTCATGGGGGTTCCTTCAGGTGCGTCAGCCGCGTCTGGCGTTGCGCAAACCGTTGCGCAATCTGAAAATACCAGGCGTACTTGTCGCGTAAAGCCTGCGATTATGGCACGGTTTGCCCGCCCGCAGGCCGTCCGATCAGCCGCCGCGGCGCATCTGGTCGAAGAATTCGTTGTTGGTCTTGGTCGCGCGCATCTGCTTGAGCACGAGTTCCATCGACTCGATCTCGTCCATGTTGTACAGGAACTGGCGCAGGATGCGGGTCTTTTGCAGGATCTCCGGGGCCAGCAGCAGTTCCTCGCGCCGGGTGCCGCTGCGGTTGAGCTGGATCGACGGGAACACGCGCTTCTCGTACAACCGGCGATCGAGGTGGATCTCGGAGTTGCCGGTGCCCTTGAACTCCTCGAAGATCACCTCGTCCATGCGGCTGCCGGTGTCGATCAGCGCGGTGGCGATGATGGTCAGCGAGCCGCCTTCCTCGACGTTGCGCGCCGCGCCCAGGAAACGCTTGGGCCGCTGCAGTGCGTTGGAGTCGACACCACCGGTGAGCACCTTGCCGCTGGAGGGCACGACGTTGTTGTAGGCGCGCGCCAGCCGGGTGATGGAGTCGAGCAGGATGACGACGTCCTTCTTGAGTTCGACCAGGCGCTTGGCGCGCTCGATCACCATCTCGGCCACGTGCACGTGGCGCGCGGCGGGTTCGTCGAAGGTCGAGGCGATCACCTCGCCCTTGACCGTGCGCTGCATCTCGGTGACCTCTTCGGGCCGCTCGTCGACGAGCAGCACCATCATGTAGCTCTCCGGGTAGTTCGCCGCGATGGCGTGCGCCATGTGCTGCATCATCACCGTCTTGCCGCTCTTGGGCGGCGCCACCAGCAGTGCGCGTTGTCCCTTGCCGATCGGGGCGATGATGTCGATGATGCGACCGGTCACGTTCTCGTCGCTCTTGATGTCGCGCTCGAGCTTCATCTGCTCCTTGGGGAACAGCGGCGTGAGGTTCTCGAACATCACCTTGTGCTTGTTCTCTTCCGGTCCGCCACCGTTGACCTTGTCGAGCTTGTTCAGCGCGAAATAACGCTCGCCGTCCTTGGGCGTGCGCACCTCGCCCTCGATCATGTCGCCGGTATGCAGGTTGAAGCGACGCACCTGGCTCGGGCTGATGTAGATGTCGTCGGTGCTCGCGGTGTAGCTGGTGTCCGGGCTGCGCAGGAAGCCGAATCCGTCGGGCAGGATCTCCAGCACGCCATCGGCAATGATCTGCTCGCCGGTGCGCGCGCGTTTCTTGATGATGGCAAACATCAGCTCCTGCTTGCGCATGCGGCCGGTGTTTTCGATCTCAAGCTCTTCAGCCTGCTTGAGGACTTCAGACACGTGCAGTGCCTTGAGTTCGTTTAAGTGCATGGATTGACCCGGAAGGGATGGAAAGAGGGATCGCTGATCGGGGGGGTGGACTGGGGCAAGAGTGTGGCCCCTACCAGTTGTTCCGCAGCCGGAACTTGAACCGGTCTGGATTGCAGACCGGTGTTGGGTTTTGATTATGACAGGAAAAATTGCGGCCGCAACACGCGTTTGCGGCGCCTGCGCGGCGGCGCTGCTGCTGCGCCGCCGGCGTGCGTGCCCGGACCGGGCTCAGGCCAGTTGCTGGTCGATGAACGCGGTCAGTTGCGACTTGCTCATGGCACCGACCTTGGTTGCGGCCAGTTGTCCGTCCTTGAACAGCATCAGGGTCGGGATGCCGCGAATGCCGAACTTGGCCGGGACTTCCCGGTTCTCGTCGACGTTCATCTTGGCGACCTGCAGCTTGCCTTCATAACCGGTCGCGACCTCGTCCAGGATCGGGGCGATCATCTTGCACGGGCCGCACCATTCGGCCCAGTAATCGACCAGTACGGGGTTGGAGGATTGCAGGACATCGGCTTCGAACGAGGCGTCGGAGACATGTTTGATGAGTTCGCTGGCCATGGTGGCTCCTTGGTTCTGTCGGTACAGGTAAAGTGGGGAAATTGTGACAGAAACCAATACCGTCTGCCCGCTGCGGCCATGCAATGGATGAGATAGCCATCAACGATCACTACCGGCTTGAATGGGACCGGCTCATCACCACATTGCGTCGCGAGATCGGGCAGCGCGGCGTGCATCCCGCGCACGTGGTCGTGTTGTTGCCTTATGTGCAGCTGATCGGCATCGCCCGGGCGGCGTGGATGCGTGGCGTGCACGGTGGTCCGGCCGGCACGTCGTTCTTCATGCCGCGGTTCGAGACCACGATGAACTGGAGCCGCACGCTGGCGGGATTCGCGCCGGCGGCGGACGACCTGGTGCGCGACCCGGCGCGCGACCTGCTGACGGCGGCGTCGATGCTCGAGCGTGCGGGACTGCAAGGCGCCGGCGGCGCGCTGGCGACCCGCCTGATGGAGGCCGCCTGGAGCGTGGCGCCCGTGGCCGCCGCCGTGCATCCCAACCAGCGCATCGCCTGGGGCCAGCGCATGGGCCAGGCGCTGCAGGGTGAAGGGGCTGCGCCGCTGCTCGACTGGGAACTGCGGCTGGGTCGCATCGCGGTGGTCTGGGCCGCGCACAGCGCCTATCCGACCGACGCGTTGTTCACGGCGTCGGCCGACCTGCTGGTGCTGATCGAGGGGCTGCAGCGGGATCCGCTGTTCGCCGCCTTGCAGGCGCTCTGGGGAGAACGGGCCCTCGGCCTGCAACTGGCCGGCCCGGCCGAGTCCGGCCATTGCAGCCTGCGCCAGGCGCTGGACGCCGAGGACGAGGCCGAACAGGCCTGTGCCTGCGTACTGGCCCATCTCGCCGAGGGCAGGGCGCCGCTGGCGCTGGTGGCCCAGGACCGGGTGCTGACGCGGCGCGCACGCGCCTTGCTGGCCGAACGCGGGGTGGCGGTGCGCGACGAGACCGGCTGGACCTTGTCCACCACCCGCGCCGCGGCGGCGATCATGGGTTTGCTGCGGGCCGTGGCGCCGGACGCGACATCGGACGCGGTACTCGACTGGGCCAAGCAGGCCGGCGCCATTGCCGCGCCGGAGCTGGACCGGCTCGAAGCCCGGTTGCGGCGCGCCGGCGTGCGCGACTGGCGTGGCGCCATGCCGGACGATCGCGCCGCATCCTTCGTCGACGCGATGCGCAGCGCGTTGCGCGAGCCGCGCGACCTGTCCGGCTGGCTGCGCAGCCTGCGTTCGGCGCTGCAGACCGCGGGCCAGTGGACCGACCTGCTGCAGGACACCGCGGGCCAGGCCGTCATCGACGCCTTGCATCTGCATGAGCAGTCCGATGGCGATTTCGCCGATGCCACGCAGCGCCTGACGCTGGCCGGCTTCACGGCCTGGGTCGCGCAGGTGCTCGAGGCGGGCAGCTTCGTGCCGCCGCACCCGGCGCAGGAGCAGGTGGTGTTGCTGCCGCTGAGCCAGTTGCTGGGGCGGTCGCTGGCCGCCGTCGTGTTGCCGGGTTGCGACGAGAACAACCTGCCGGCCTCGCCGGACCTGCCCGGCCTGTGGACACCCGCGCAGCGGGAACTGCTGGGACTGCCGTCGCGCGAACAACTCGCCGGCATGCTGGCCAGCGCGTGGGACAACGCCCTGGGCATGCCGCGGGTCGACATCCTGTGGCGCGCCAGCGATGCGGGCGAACTGCTGATGCCCAGCGTGCTGGTGCAGCGGCTGCGGCTGCGCCGGCCGGATCTGGCGCCGGACCTGCGCGCCGTGCAGACGCTGCAGCCGCAGCCCGTGAGCATGCCCCGGCCGTCGGCGCCCGCGCTCGGCGTGACGCAGCTCTCGGCCAGCGCCTATGCGGATCTGCGCCGCTGCCCCTACCGTTTCTACGCGTTGCGCATGCTCGGCCTGCAGGAGCCGGACGAACTCGACACCGCATTGGGCAAGCGCGACTTCGGCAACTGGCTGCATGCCTTGTTGCGCCACTTCCACGACGCACTGGCGCTCGAACCGCAGGCGACGCCGGAGCGGCGCCACGCCTTGCTCGACCAGGCCGCCGAGCGCACCACGCGCGAGCAGGGGCTGGCGCCCAACGAGTTCCTGCCGTTCGCCGCGTCGTGGCCGCAGGTGCGTGCGGCCTACCTGACGTGGCTGGCCGGTCATGAAGGCACGGGTGCACGTTACCAGGCCGCCGAGGTGCAGCGCGAGATGGGGCTGGGCACGCTGAAGCTGGTCGGCCGCATCGACCGGATGGACCGGCTGGCCGACGGGCGTCCCCTGGTGATCGACTACAAGACCGAGGCACGGGCCACTACACAGTCGCGGGTGCGCCACCCCGAGGAGGACACCCAGCTCGCGTTCTACGGCGCCTTGCTCGACGACGACAGCCTGCAGGCCATGTACCTGAACATCGCGGAATCCGACAGTACCAAGGGCTTCGACATGCCCGACATCGACGCCTGGCGCGACCAGCTGGTCGCGGCCATCGTCGACGACATGGCGCGTATCGCGGCAGGTGCGGCGTTGCCGGCCATCGGCGCCGGTTCCGCCTGCGACTTCTGTGCGGCGCGCGGTCTGTGCCGCAAGGATTTCTGGAGCGATGACGCGACCGCCGACGCAGGAGCCGCCCATGGCTGAACACGCGGGCGTCGCCGCCTACGAACACAACGGTGCAACCGTCAGCGCCGCGCATTTCTACACCGTGGCCTGCGATCCGCGCCGGCACGTGGCGGTCGAGGCCTGTGCGGGCGCCGGCAAGACCTGGATGCTGGTATCGCGCATCGTGCGCGCCTTGTTCGACGGCATGGACGACAACGACGGCGGGTTGGCGGTGCAGCCGCACGACATCCTGGCCATCACCTTCACCAAGCGTGCGGCCAGCGAAATGCGCGAGCGACTGTACAAGTGGCTGCAGGAGTTCGCTGGCGCCAGCCCGCAGCGGCTGCTGCGCGAGTTGCGCGACCGGGGCGTGACGGTGCCGACGGACGAGGCCGCGGCCGTCGCCATGGCCCGGCGCCTGGCCGGCCTGCAGCACGCGGTGCTGCAATGCCCCCGGCAGGTGCAGATCCGCACCTTCCACAGCTGGTTCGCGGCCTTGTTGCGCGCCGCGCCGATCGCGGTGCTGCAGCAGCTCGACCTGCCGCTGCAATACGAGTTGCTGGAGGACGATGCACCGGCGAAGGCGCTGGTGTGGCGCCGCTTCTACCAGGCATTGATCGACCAGCCCGAGCGCCAGGCCGCGTTCGAGGCGGTGGTGCGCACGCACGGACGGTTCCAGACGGAAAAGGCGCTGGGCGTCGCGCTGGACAAGCGCATCGAGTTCGCCCGTGCCGATGCGGCCGGCCGTGTCGAGCCGGCGGTGCGCCATTTCCACGACGTGTTTCCCGCACTGGCGTCGCTGGCGTCGCCGGCCGACGCGGTGCTGGGCGACGAGGCCCGCACGCGCTGGCTGGCGTGGGCGGCCGCCCTGGGGCGCGAGTCGAACAAGACGCCGCAAAAGGCCGCACAGGCCATTGCCGACGCGTTCGCACAACGCGACGGCGCGCCGGCCGGCGACCCGGACGCCGCCGCGACCTGCCTGGCCGCACTGCGCAAGGCCTTGTTCGTCGAGAAGGAGGACAGGCTCAACACCCATCTGCTCAAGTTCGATGCCGCGCAGGCGGCGGCCGCCGAGCTGGCCCGGCTGTGCGCGGCGCAGCGTCACCATGGCGCCTGGCAATACCAGCAGCACATGGCGGGACTGGCCCGGGTGCTGATCGATGCGTTTGCCGCCCTCAAGCGCGATCGCGGCTGGATCGACATGACGGATGTCGAACGTGCGGCCATGACCCTGCTGTCCGATCCGCAGCTCAGCGGCTGGGTGCAGGAGCGGCTCGACACGCGGGTGCGCCATCTGCTGATCGACGAGTTCCAGGACACCAATCCGCTGCAATGGCATGCCCTGCTGTCGTGGCTGGGCAGTTATGCCGGCGCCACCGGCCAACGGCCCAGCGTGTTCATCGTCGGTGATCCGAAGCAGAGCATTTACCGCTTCCGGCGCGCCGAGCCGCAGGTCTTCCTGGCCGCGCAGGACTTCGTGGCCACGGGCCTGGGCGGCGACCTGCTGCGTTGCGACCACACCCGGCGCAATGCGCCGGACATCATCGGGGCCGTGAACCAGGTCATGCTGGCGGCACGCGACGACGACGGCTACGACGGCTTCCGTGCCCACACCACCGGCGCCGATGCCGCCGGCAGGGTGTTGCGCCTGCCGCCGGTCGCGCGCGACCGGGCCGCCGAGGCGCAGTCCGACGGCGACGGGCCGGGAGCCTGGCGCGACAGCCTGACCCAGCCGCGGGACGTGCCCGAGGAAACCCTGCGCAGCCTGGAGGCGCGCCAGGTGGCCCGCTGGATCGCGCAGCAGGTGGCGCAGGGCCTTGTTGCCCCGTCGGACGTCATGGTGCTGTCGCGTCGGCGTGCCAGCCTGATGCCCTTGCAGGACGAACTACGGGCCCTGCACATCGCCGCGCACGTGGGCGAGAACACGGCCTTGATCGACTGCTGCGAGGTGCAGGACATCGTGGCCCTGCTCGATGTGCTGGTATCGAGCCGGCACGACCTGTCGATGGCGCGGGTGTTGCGCTCGCCGCTGTTCGACGTGCCCGACCAGGCGCTCGTCGACCTCGCCGTGCGCCGGCGTGCGCAGCCGGACTCCTGGTTCGCGTTGTTGCAGCAGCCGTGGCCGCAGGACCATGCGCTGCACGGCATCGGTGCCCGGCTGCTGGCATGGAAGACCGTGCTCGACCGCTTGCCGGCGCACGATGCGTTGCAGTCGATCTACAGCCAGCACGACGTGCTGGCCCGCTTCGCCGTGCGTGCGCCCGACGTGCAGCGTGCCGCCGTGCTGGCCAACCTGCGCGCCTTGCTGGCGGCATCGCTGCAGGTGGCCGGCGGGCGTTTCGTCACGCCATATGCCTTCGTGCGTGCGCTCAAGGCCGGAGGCGTGATGGCGCCCGCCACGGTGACCGCGGACGCGGTGCGGCTGTTGACCGTGCACGGTGCCAAGGGACTGGAAGCCGATGTGGTGGTCCTGCTGGACACGGACACGCCGCCGCGCGCGGCCGAGACCATGGGCGTGTTGATCGACTGGCCGGCACAGGACGCCCATCCCCGGCAGTTCTTCTTCGTCAGCAGCGAGGCGCATCCGCCGCAATGTGCGCAGGCCACGCGCGACCACGAGCTGCAGCAGCGCCAGCGCGAAGAACTCAATGCGCTGTACGTGGCACTGACACGCGCCCGCCATACGCTGGTGGTGTCGTCGATCGAGCCCCACCGCGAGGCTCCCGGCAGCTGGTGGCGCCGCTTGTCCGACGTGGCGGCGCCGATCCCGGCCGCGGCGGACACGGCATCCGTGCCCGCGCGGACGGACCGTGCCAGTGACGGCTTTTTTGCGCTCAAGGTCTTGCCGCCCGGGCCACCCCCGCCGGACCCGCGCATGCCGGTCGAGACGCCGCCGGTCGACGCCGCGCTGGACCTGCTGGCGCGGGTCGGCCAGGCCATGCACCGCCTGCTCGAATGGGGCCGTGTCGACATGCCGTCGGTCGCCGCGGTGCGCCGGGAATTCACGCTGGACGCCGAGGCCGCCGATCGGGCCGCGACGATGGCCCGCAACATCCTGGCCGGACCCGGCGCCTGGGCCTGGGACGCCGCGCAACTGTCCTGGCAGGGCAACGAAGTCGAACTGGTGTCGGACGGCGTTGTCTTGCGGCTGGACCGGCTGGTGCAGCGACGCGACAACGGGCAATGGTGGGTGCTCGACCACAAGTCGAACCTGGCGCCGCTGCGCGATCCGGAGCTGGTTGCGCAGCTTGCGCGGTACCGCGCCGCGGTGCGTGCCATCGATCCGGCGCAGGTGGTCCATGCCGCGTTTCTCAATGGCCAGGGCCAGTGGATCGACCTGCCCGAGACACAGGTGGAGGTGGCGCGGCCATGACACACAGCGCCGCCGTTGTCGGAGGAGGGCCCGCGGGGCTGATGGCGGCCGAAGTGCTGGCCGCGGCCGGTGTCGAGGTCCACCTGTACGATGCCATGCCCTCGGTGGGGCGCAAGTTCCTGTTGGCGGGCAAGGGAGGGCTCAACCTGACGCATTCGGAGCCTGCCGCGGCGTTCGAGACCCGCTTCGGCAACCGCCAGGCCGAGGTCGCGGCCTGGTTGCGGGTTTTCGGCGCGGTGCAGATGCGCGCGTGGGCACGGGGGCTGGGCGTCGAGACCTTTGTCGGCAGTTCGGGCCGGGTGTTTCCGGTCGACATGAAGGCGGCGCCGTTGCTCCGTGCCTGGCTGCACCGCCTGCGCCATCCCGACCACGGTCATCCGGTGCAGTTCCACATGCGGCATCGCTGGCGCGGCTGGGAAGACGACACGCCGGCGGGCGCAACACGGCTGCGATTCGATACACCCGACGGGCCCCGCGTGGCGGCGGCCGACGTGGTGGTGCTGGCGCTGGGCGGCGCCAGCTGGCCGCGGCTGGGTTCCGATGGCGCCTGGGTCGAACCGCTGCGCGCGCGCGCCGTGCCGGTCGCGCCACTGCAGCCCGCCAATTGCGGTTTCGATCGCGCCGGCGGCTGGAGCCCGCACTTCGTGCAGCGATTTGCCGGCCAGCCGTTCAAGTCGGTGGCCATCCATGTGCCAGCCGGACCGGCGGGGCCGGCGTTCGATCGCAAGGGCGAGTTCGTCGCCACCGTGACCGGCATCGAGGGCAGCCTGGTCTATGCGGCCTCGGGCTTGCTGCGCGACACGATTGCCGCGCAGGGTTGGGCCGAGCTGTTCGTGGACCTGTTGCCGGATTTCACGCCCGAGCGGGTGCTGCGCGAGGTGGCGCATCCACGGGGCTCGCGATCCCTGTCCAGCCATCTCAAGAGCCGGCTGGGCATCGGCGGCATCAAGGCCGGCCTGTTGCACGAAGTGCTGGGGCGCGAGCAGCAGCCGGCCGATGCGCAGCGCATCGCGCAGATGCTCAAGGCCGTGCCGCTGTGCCTGCAGACGGCACGGCCGGTCGCCGAGGCGATCAGCAGTGCCGGCGGTGTCATGTTCGACGGCCTCGATGCGCATTTGATGCTGCGTCGCTGCCCCGGCGTCTTCTGCGCCGGCGAGATGCTCGACTGGGAGGCCCCGACCGGGGGTTATCTGCTCACCGCGGCCATGGCCAGCGGCCGGATCGCGGCCGACGGCGCCTTGCGCCACCTGCGTGGCGGACCTTGACCGGCCCCGACCCGGGCCGCATCACGAGGCTGCGTGCCATGGCTGCGCAGCGGCTCTGCCGATAGAATCCTTGGCGGGGAATCACAAAAAGATAACTCAGATTGCGCAACATGGACCACGAGAACACCATACCCTCCCAATTGGGCCCGGCCAGCACCATTCCCGCTGCCCTGGTTTCCAGTACACGACAAGCATCGCCCGAATCCGAAGGCTCGGGCCTCGGTGGGTTGTTGTTCAAACTGCTGTTGCTGGCCCTCACGGTCGGCTTCGCGCTGTATTTCGCGCGATGACCGGGTAGCTCCACGATACGGTGGCCGCGATGGCCGCCGTCTGCGCCTCGTGTTCGAGGCTGAAAATAAGGTGACGAGCCTTGACCCCGGCACTGGTTCCACAGTTAGGGCTGCTTGGTTCCCCACCTGACCCGGTTGGCCGCTTCTCCATGCGGGAAGGCCCGTCACGAACGATTGTACGGCCTCGGCCGCGGTGATCCGTCGCGGCAGCGCGGATGGCCGTTTCGGCGGCAAGGTCGTCGCTTCGCCGCCATCTAGAATCGTCCCATGTCCTACCTCGTGTTAGCCCGCAAATACCGTCCGAGGCACTTCGGTGAGATGGTGGGGCAGGAGCACGTGGTGCGCGCCTTGACCAACGCGCTGGACACGCAGCGCCTGCACCATGCCTACCTGTTCACCGGCACCCGCGGCGTGGGCAAGACGACGGTGTCGAGGATCCTGGCCAAGTCGCTCAACTGCCTGGGCGCGGACGGCAACGGCGGCATCACCTCGACGCCCTGCGGCGTGTGCCAGGCCTGCTGCGACATCGATGCCGGCCGCTTCATCGACTACACCGAACTCGACGCGGCGTCCAATCGCGGCATCGACGACGTGCAGACGCTGCTCGAGCAGGCGGTCTACAAGCCGGTGCAGGGCCGCTTCAAGGTCTTCATGATCGACGAAGTGCACATGCTGACGACGCCGGCGTTCAACGCCATGCTCAAGACGCTGGAGGAGCCGCCGGAATACCTGAAGTTCGTGCTGGCGACAACCGATCCGCAGAAGGTGCCAGTCACGGTGTTGTCGCGTTGCCTGCAGTTCAACCTGCGGCCGATGGCGCCGGACACGGTGCGCGAACACCTGACACGCGTGCTCGAAGCCGAATCGGTGGACGTCGATACGCAGTCGCTGCGGCTGCTGGCGCGTGCGGCGCGTGGCTCGATGCGCGACGCCTTGTCGTTGACCGACCAGGCGATCGCCTTCGGCGCGGGCAGCCTGACCGAAGACAACGTGCGGCACATGCTGGGCAGTGTCGACCGCGGCTTCGTGTTGCGCCTGATCGAGGCCCTGGCCCTGGGTGACGGCAGGACGGTGGTCGAGACGGTGGAGCAGCTGCGTGTCAACGGGCTGAACCCGGCCTCGGTGCTCGAGGAGATGGGGGCGGTGCTGCAGCACATGGCCGTGCACCAGGCCGTGCCGGATGCCGCGGACGACGCCGATCCCGAGGCACAGGACGTATCGCGCCTGGCCGCGTTGATGCCGCCCGACGAGACCCAGTTGCTGTACAGCATGTGCCTGCATGGCGGCGGCGAGCTGGGTCTGGCACCGGATGAATATGCCGCGTTGACCATGGTCTTGCTGCGGCTGCTGGCATTC
>JBFIDI010000160.1:0-10886 GCA_041581405.1 Burkholderiaceae bacterium | reverse complement strand
TTGGAAGAGTCCTGCAAGCAGGACGTCGTTGGAAACCTGACAGGATTCTGCGACGGGCTTTGTTCGAGGTGTGACCCCTCGGCCCTTGAACTGTGTGACAGCAGTTGGACCGACTCTAGCGGCTGCCTGCAAGGCCCGCCATCCTCTATTCGGGGGATGCGGCGCAGATTTCGGCGGTCGTCCGGCACTATTTCCGCTCGACGACCCGCCAAAGCCGGCTACGGACGCCGGATCCGCGGCAGGCTGACACGGAAACAGGCACCGCCACCGGCGTGGCTCTCGCAGCGCACCGTGCCGCCATGGCGCAACACGATGGATTTCACCAGGGCCAGGCCCAGGCCCACGCCGCCGTCGCGTTCGCTGGCGCCGGGAAGGCGGTAGAACGGCTCGAAGATGCGCTCGCGCAGGGCTTGCGGCACGCCGGGTCCCTGGTCGCACACCGTGATCTCGATCTGCTCGGCGACGCGCCCGAGGCGCAGCGTGACCTCACCGGCCGCATGGCGGCGCGCGTTCTCCAGCAGGTTGCGCACCACCCGGCGCAGCAACTTGGCGATGCCCATCACCTCCAGTTCGCCAGCGCCGTCGTCGACCTGCAGCTGTGCGTCCAGGCGCGCGCATTGCTCGGCCGCCAGGCCCAGCAGATCGACCGGCTCCATCGTCCCGATATCGACCTCGCTGGCGTCGAGCCGGCTGGCCAGCAGGATCTCGTCGATCAGCAGGTCCAGTTCCTGGATGTTGCGGGCGATCTCGGCGCGCACGTCGGCCGAGGTCTGCGCGTCCATCAGTTCCAGGCCCATCCGGATCCGCGTCAGCGGCGAGCGCAATTCGTGCGATGCGTTGGCCAGCAAGGCCTTGTGCGATTGCAGCAGGGCCTGGACCCGGCCTGCCGCCTCGTTGAAACCGCGTGCCAGGTTCGCGACCTCGTCCTGGCCGTCTTCCGGCAGCCGATGGCCGAGTTCGCCTTCGCCCCATTGGCGCACGCCGGACTCGACGACTTCCAGCCGTTGTGTCAGCCGGCGCACGACCGGATAACTGCCCAGTGCCACGGCGGCGGCGATCAGGGCGAGCATCCACGCGAAATTCATGCGGGCACTGGGCGGGCCCGCGCGTCGCTGGCCTTGTTGGCCCGGCTCGCGCGGACGCGGCAGCTGGATGTACAGGGTCTGCCCGTTGCGCATCACGACCTCGAACTCCGGTGCCTGGCCGGGCGTGCGGATGGGCCGTGCCGGCGCCTGGCCGATGATGGTGCCACCGGCGTCGCGCAGCACGATCTCGCGCCCCGGGCGCATGGCGCGTTCGCGCTCGGCCTCGATGCGCCACAACCAGCCCACGAGCAGCATCATCAGCACGACGGCACCGACGACCGCGAGCCAGATGCGCAGGTACAGGCGCTGCAGGAAAGGGGTTTTCATGCGGTGCGTCGCCCTTGGGGCGGCCCTACGGTCCATTCGGCTTCACCTCCGCGCTGCGCGCTGCGGTGCCTTCGCCCTTGGGGCGGCCCGGCGGTCATTCGGCTTCACCTCCGCGCTGCGCGCTGCGGTGCCCTCGCCCTTGGGGCGGCCCTACGGGCTCAGTCCTGTTGACGTGCGAAGACATATCCGACGCCGCGCACCGTGAGGATGCGTTTGGGGGTCTTGGGGTCTTGCTCGATCGCGGCGCGGATGCGGCCCATGTGCACGTCGATCGAGCGGTCGAAGGCGTCGAGTTCGCGGCCGCGCACGGCCTCCATGATCTGGTCGCGGGTGAGTACGCGGCCGGCGCGTTCGGCCAGGGCCACGAGCAGGTCGAACTGGTAGGAGGTCAGCTCGCAGGGCTGATCGGCGACGCTGACCGTGCGCGCATCGCGATCGATCTGCAAGGAACCGAACTGCATCAGCTGGGGCTGGACGTCCGGTGTGCCGTGACGGCGCAGCACCGCGCGGATGCGTGCCAGCAACTCGCGTGGTTCGAAGGGCTTGGGCAGGTAGTCGTCGGCGCCGATCTCCAGGCCGATGATCCGGTCCATCGGGTCGCCCTTGGCGGTCAGCATCAGCACCGGCATGCGCGCCACGGGGCCCGGCATGGCCCGGATCCGCTTGCAGACCTCCAGGCCGTCCATGTCGGGCAGCATCAGGTCCAGGATGACGAGGTCGGGCAAGGGTTCCGTCCCGCGCGCCTGTAGCCGGTCCAGCCCGGTCCGGGCGTCCGCAGCATGGGTCACCTGGTAACCCGACTGGCCCAGGTACTGGGACACCATCTGGGCCAGGCGCGCATCGTCCTCGATCATCAACAGCCGTTCCACCATGGCAGCCAGTTTATGCGCTTCGAATGTGCCGGACTTCAAGCGCGGGTAAAGAGCAGGTAAACCCGGCTGCGGCCGGGCCGGCGGTCATCGCCGCGAAGGCTGCGGAGGTCGCGGAGGTCGCGGTGGCGCCGGCAGCCCAGCCCGCCAGCCCGCTCTCAGGGCGGCGCGGCCGCCACGGCCGGGGGCACCTTGCGTCCGTGGCCGGCCCAGGTCGCGAGTGCGATCAGCACCAGCACCGGCAAGCCCAGCAGCGCCGTGGCGGTGAAGAAATGGGCATACCCGAAGCTGTCGACGTATTGGCCGGAGAAACCGGCCAGGAACTTGGGCATCAGCAGCATCAGGGAGCTGAACAAGGCGTATTGGGTCGCCGAGTACTGGATGTTCGTCAATCCGGACAGGTAGGCGATGAAGGCGGCCGATGCGATGCCGCTGCTCAGGTTGTCGGCCGACACCACGACGATCAGCGCGCTCACGTCGTGGCCGTGGCCGGCCAGCCAGGCGAACAGCAGGTTGGTCGCCGCGCTGAGCACGGCGCCGAGCATCAGCACGCGCATGACGCCGTAACGCATCGACATCGCGCCACCGACGAAAGCCCCCACCAGGGTCATGACGACGCCATAGATCTTGGTCACCGCGGCGACCTCGTCCTTGGTGTAACCCATGTCCACGTAGAACGGATTGGCCATGATGCCCATCACCACGTCGCTGATGCGGTAGACCGCGATCAGCGCCAGGATCAGCACCGCGTGCCAGCGGTAGCGGCCCAGGAAATCGGCGAACGGCGCGACCAGCGCACCACGCGCCCATTCGCCGATGTTCTTCGCCGGTACCAGCACCCGGTGCTGCGGCTCGGGCGACAGCAACACCGTCAAGACACCCACGAGCATGGACGCGGCCATCACCAGGTAGGCGGTGCGCCAGGCTTCGGGCTGGTATAGCGCCGCCCCGTCGATCTCGGCGCGCGCGGCGATCCACAACACGCCGGCGCCGGCCCAGATCATCGCGATCCGGTAACCGGTCTGGTAGGTCGCCGCCAGCGCGCCCTGGCGCTCGGTCGAGGCCGACTCGATGCGGTAGGCGTCCAGCGCGATGTCCTGCGTGGCCGATCCGAAGGCCACGGCCAATGCGCCCCAGACCATGGGTGCCAGCGTCAGGCGCGGGTCGGTCAACGCCATCGCCACCAGCGCGCCCATGATGACGGACTGCGACAGCAGCAACCAGCTGCGCCGGCGGCCCAGCCAGCGCGTGAGCAGCGGGATCGGCAACCGGTCCACCAGCGGTGACCAGGCCCATTTGAAGCCATAGGCCAGGCCGACCCAGCTCAGGTGGCCGATGGTGGTGCGGTCGATGCCGGCCTCGCGCAGCCAGAAGCTCAAGGTGCCGAACACCAGCAGCAGCGGCAGGCCGGCCGAGAAGCCCAGCAGCAACATGCGCAGGCTGGCGGGTTCCAGGTAGACGCGCAAGGCGTCGCGCCAGGGCAGCCGGGGTTTTTCGTCGGAATTCGCGGTGTTGTCTGACATGCAGGGTCTATGAGCTTGCGACTATTATTCACGCATGTGCATGTATTGCATTTCTGATCGTTCCCGCTGGGCCCCGCGTCGCGGCTTTCTGCTTGCGGCGGGCGCGCTGGCGGCCGCCCCGGCCATGGCCCAGGTCGACGTCGGAAAGCGCTCGGGTTTTCGCAAGCTGGTCTCGGCCGACGAGATCGAGCAGGCGGCAGCGCAGCAATACGCCAAGATGATGTCCGAGGCCCGTGCGCAAGGCGCACTCGTGTCGTCCGGCGATGCGCAGTTGCGCCGCCTGCGTGCGATCGCGCAGCGCATCATTCCGTACACCGGGCAGTGGAACGAGCGGGCCAGCCAGTGGCGCTGGGAGGTCAACCTGATCCGCAGCAAGGAGATCAACGCCTTCTGCATGCCGGGCGGCAAGATCGCGTTCTACACCGGCATCCTGGATCGCCTGCGGCTGACCGACGACGAGGCCGCCATGATCATGGGGCACGAGATGGCCCATGCGCTGCGCGAACATGCCAGCGAACGCATCGGCAAGACCCAGGCCACCGGCCTGGGTTTGTCGCTGGCCGCGCGCCTGCTCGGCCTGGGCGATCTCGGCGACGTCGCGGCCAATATCGGCACCCAGCTGCTGACGCTCAACTTCAGCCGCGAGGACGAAAGCGAGGCCGACCTGGTCGGACTCGAACTCGCGGCCCGTGCCGGTTACGCGCCGCAGGCCGGCGCCAGCCTGTGGCGCAAGATGGCCGAGGCCTCGGGCGGCGGCGGCAACCTGGCCTTTCTGTCGACCCATCCCAGCGGCCCGCAACGCATACGCGACCTGCAGGCCAACGAGCCCAAGGTACAGGGCCTGTACGAGCGGGCACGCCGCGGCGGCTGAGGCTGCCGGCGTCCGGGCAACGGCGCACCCGGCGTCGTATCATGCGCGCACCCGCGCGAGAGCGCGCCATTGCGGGCCTTGCGCTGCACCTCCGAGCATGACCATCGAGTACGACCGCTACTACCGATACGACGCGTTCACGAGCATCCTGCAGCAACTGGTGCTGCAGCATCCCCGGCTGCTGACGCTCGAGAGCATCGGCAAGAGCCACGAGGGCCGCGACATCTGGGTCGTGACCGTGACCAACCAGGACACCGGGCCGGCGCTCGACAAGCCCGCGTATTGGGTCGATGCCAACATCCATGCCAGCGAACTGGCCAGCGGTGCGGCGGCGCTCTACCTGATCGACATGCTGACGCGCGAATACGGCCGGCGCGAGGACGTGACCCGTTGCCTCGATACACGCGCGTTCTACGTCTGCCCGCGCATCAACCCGGACGGCGCGGAATGGGCGATGCGCGACACGCCGAAGATCATCCGCTCGTCGACCCGGCCGTACCCGTACGACGAGGAACCCGTCGACGGCCTGGACGTCGAGGACGTGGACGGCGATGGGCGCATCCTGTCGATGCGGATCGCGGACGCCAACGGCAACTGGAAATGCCACCCCGACGATCCGCGCCTGATGGTCGCGCGCGAGCCGACCGAGGCGGGCGGGCGGTATTACCGCGTCCTGCCCGAGGGACGGGTGCGCGACTACGACGGCTTCATGTTCAAGGTCAACCGCAACCGCGAAGGCCTGGACCTGAACCGCAACTTTCCCGCCGGCTGGCGCCAGGAGTTCGAGCAGGTCGGCGCAGGGCCCTATCCGGCGTCGGAGCCCGAGGTGCGTGCCGTCGTGCATTTCATCACCCACCACGCCAACATCACCGGCGGCGTGTGTTTCCATACCTGGAGCGGGGTGTTGCTGCGCCCGTTCGGCAGCCGGCCGGACGACGAGATGCCGGCCGAGGACCTGTGGGTCTACCAGGCCCAGGGCGCCAAGGGCACCGAACTCACCGGGTATCCGGCCATCAGCACCTACCATGAGTTCCGGTACCACCCGAAGGAGGTCACCAGTGGCGGCTTCGAGTGGATCTACGAGCACCTGGGCATCTACAAGTGGACGGTGGAGATCTGGTGTCCGATGCGCGAAGCCGGCATCACCGACTACAAGTACATCGACTGGTTCCGCTCCCATCCGGTCGAGGACGACCTGAAGCTGCTGGCCTGGTCCGATACCGCGCTCGAGGGCAAGGGGTTCGTCGACTGGTATCCGTTCGAGCATCCGGAACTGGGCCCGGTCGAGATCGGCGGCTGGAACAAGATGCATGCCTTCACCAACCCGCCGCCGCACCTGCTCGAGAAGGAAGTCCGGCGTTTTCCGGAATGGTTGTTGTGGAACGCGCTGACCTCGCCGCGGCTGGAGCTGGTGTTCGCGCGTTGCGACCGGCTCGGCGACGGGTGTCACCGGATCGAGGTCGGCGTACAGAACACCGGCCATCTGCCGTCCTATGTGTCCAGGCGTGCGCTGCAGCGCCAGCAGTCGCGCGGCCTGATCGGCGAGATCGGCCTGCCGGACGGCGTGAACTTGGTGTCCGGGCAGCGGCGGCTGCATGCCGGCGAACTCGAGGGCCGGGCCTACAAGCACTCGCTGGTCAGCTTCATGACCGACGGCACGCCGATGGGCGATCGCGCCAAGTTGCAGTGGCTGGTACGCGGGCCGGCGGGTGCGCAGGTGCCGATCGTGGTGCGGCACGACAAGGCCGGCACGGTGCGCACCAGCGTGACGCTGTCCTAGCTAGCACGTTTCGGCGCCGGCGTTGCTCTCGCTGTCGCCGATGGCGTGCACGATACGCTCCATCACGGCCGGCAGCCGGGCCGGGTTCTGTTGCAGCCTGGACAACACCTCCTGGATGCGGGTCGTGCCGTCGAGTTGGGCCCAGGCCGCGACCTCGCTGGCATCGGGGCTGATCCAGGCCATGCTCCAGGACGTGAACACGCGCTGCACGATGGGCCGCTCCATGATCACGGTCAGGCCATCGTGGCGCGGGTCCTTGCCGATGTGCTCGACCAGTCGCCGGACCACGTCCCGCTCGCCTTCGAGGATTTGCACGAACACGCCGTCGACCGAGAACAACACGCCGGTGACGGCCCGCGCCGCGTTCTGGCGCCGGGCGCGGTCGAGCAGCAGCGCCATCGCGTCCATCGACGGTGCGAACGTCGACTGCGACGAATACATCAGCTGGTACAACATGACAGGTCTCCCGGCGCAGGCGGCGCCGCCGGACCACTGTACGGGACTTGCGGCGAATGCACCAGCCGGGCGCGGGCGCAGGCCGCGAATCCGGGTCGCGGACCCGGAGCACGCTGGCATCCGTCCGACCGGGCGCCAGCCGATGCGACGGGCCGTCGACGGGATTCCGCTGCTCCGTATTAAGTCATACAATATGTTTTTTCTGATCACGACGCCATGGTGCACGACGCTTCCTCCCTGCTGGCCGGCGACGCCGATCGTCCGGCCCTGCATCGGGGGCTGAAGGACCAGGTCGTCGAGGCCCTCGGCAGTGACATCGTTGCCGGGCGCCTGCTCCCCGGTGCCTTGTTGCCGCTGGAGGCGCAACTGCTCTCGCGTTTCCATGTCAGCCGCACGGTGTTGCGCGAGGCGCTGACCGTGCTCGCCGACAAGGGCCTGATCGAGACCCGGCAAAAACGCGGCACCATGGTCCGGCCCCGCCTGCAATGGAACCAGCTCGATCCGTCCGTGATCGGCTGGTCCGGTGCGCCGGACGACCACGGGTTGCCGGTGGACGTCGGTCGCCGGCTGGACCAGCTGATCGAGGTGCGTCACATCATCGAGCCGGCGGCCGCGGCGCTGGCCGCGCGGCGCGGCACGGCGGACGACCTGGCCCGTCTCGGCGAGGCCTACGCGGCCATGGAGGCCGCGGGCGCCGACCTGCAGGCGTTCCGGCAGGCCGACCTGGCCTTCCATGTGGCCTGCCTGCGCGCCAGCGGCAACGAGTTCCTGCAACCGATCGCGCACGCCATCCGTACGGCGATGAACACGTCGCTGCGGATCACGAACACCGATGCGCGCGCCAACGTCGCGGTCTCGTTGCCGCTGCACAAGGCGATCCTGGACGCGGTGCTGGCACGTGATCCCGACGCCGCGTCCGCCGCCATGACCCGCCACCTGGTCGACACGCAGCGCCGACGCGACCTGCAGGGCCGCCGTCCCGCGGAGACACGGCCGCGCAAACGCGCCAGGCCGGGGCTTGCCCGGCCCTGATCCCCGCATTCCCGAGTCTTCGATCCACCATGAAAATCACCGACGTCAAGACCCATGTGTTGACCACCCCGCTGGACGAACCGTTCGCCTTTTCGATGGGCTGGGTGCACCGGCGCAGCGCCGTGCTGGTCGAGGTCATCACCGATGACGGGGTCGTCGGCTGGGGCGAATCCCTGTGCCACGGACTGCAGCCACCCCAGATCGCCGCTGCCGTCATCGAACATGCGCTCAAGCCCATCGTCGTCGGCCAGGACCCGTTCGACGTCGAGGTGTTGTGGGAGCGCATGTACAACCTGACGCGCCCGTTCGGCCAGAAGGGCGCGGTGCCCAATGCCATCAGCGGCGTCGACATCGCGATCTGGGACTGCCTGGGCCGTGCACTCGGCAAGCCGGTACACAAGCTGCTCGGGGGTGCCCACCGCACCTCGGTGCAACCTTACGCGACTGGCTTCTACCGCCGCAAGGACGGCGTCTACCCGGCCGAGGCGGTCGACGAGGCGCGCCGCCACCTCGCGAGCGGTTTCGATGCGATGAAGCTCAAAATCGGTTTCGGCGTCGAGGAGGACATCGACTACGTGCACGCGGTGCGCGAGGCCATCGGCCGGGGGCCGAAGCTGATGGTCGACGCCAACCATGCCTACAACGTGGGTGCGGCGCGGCGCCTGCTCATGGCCATCGAACCGGACGACATCCACTGGTTCGAGGAGCCGATCTCGCCCGAGGACATCGACGGGTATCGCGAACTGAAGAGCCTGACCCGCATCTGGCTGGCCGCCGGCGAGAACGAGTTCACCAAGCTGGGTTTTCGCGAATGGGTGTCGCGCCGCGCCGTTGACATGTTGCAGCCCGACCTGTGTTCGGCCGGCGGCTTCACCGAATGCCGCAAGATCGCCGCGCTGGCGCAGGCCTGGCACATGCCGATCACGCCGCATGTCTGGGGTTCGGGCATCGGCCTGGCCGCGTCGCTGCAGTTCCTGGCCACGCTGGCGCCGGCGCCACTGGCGCTCAGGCCGCTCGAGCCGATGCTGGAATACGACCAGTCCGCCCATCCGTTCCGCCAGGACCTGATCTTCGGAGCGATTACCATGCAGGGCGGACGGGTGGCCATCCCCACGGGTCCGGGCCTCGGTGTCGACGTCGATCGCGACGTCATCGAGCGTTATCGGATGCAGTGAGGCCGGCCCCGCACCGCTCGTTTGCACGGAGGATCACGCAACGAATACAAGAGGAGATATTCTTCACCGGCCGGGCACCGCCGCGACAGCGGCACGCCCGCCGCCGGTACATCGCTTCCCCGTTCCACATCAAGGAGACACACATGAAATTGAAAGCACTGCTCGTCGGCCTGTCCCTGGCCGCCGGTTTTGTCAGCGTATCGACTGCCCAGGTGACGATGCGCAACAGCATCTCGATCGCCGAGGATTCGCACCAGGGCATCGGCCTGGTCACGTTCGCGCGCGAGGTCGAGAAACGCACCAACGGGCGCTACAAGATCCAGAACTTCTACTCCGGTTCGCTCGGTGGCGAGCGCGAGTCGATCGAGGCGGTGCAGCTGGGCACCCAGGAGCTGACGCTGACCTCGACCGGACCGGTGCCGAACTTCGTGCCCGAGGCCAAGATCCTGGACATCCCGTTCCTGTTCCGCGACAAGGCGCATGCGCACGCGGTGCTCGACGGCCCGATCGGCCAGGAGATGCTCAAGCAGTTCGAACCCAAGGGCTTCAAGGCCCTGGCCTGGGCCGAGAACGGCGTGCGCCACATGACCAACAGCAAACGCTCGGTGCAGAGCCCGGACGACCTCAAGGGCCTGAAGATGCGCACGATGGAAAACCCGATCCATATCGCCGCCTACAAGACCTTCGGCATCGTGCCCACGCCGATGGCCTTCCCCGAGGTGTTCACGGCCTTGCAGCAAGGCACGGTCGACGGCCAGGAAAATCCGCTGTCGGTGATCATGGCCGCCAAGTTCGACCAGGTGCAGAAACACCTGAGCCTGACCGGGCACGTCTATTCGCCGGCGATCTGGCTGATGAACAAGGCCACCTTCGACAAGCTCAGCCCGGCCGACCAGCAGGCCTTCATCGAGGCGGCCAAGGAAGGCACCAAGGCCAACCGTGCGCGCGTGGCCGCCGACGATGCCAAGGGTGTCGCCGAGTTGCGCAGCAAGGGCATGACCGTGGTCGAGAACCTCGACAAGGCCAAGTTCGTCGCCACGATGGCGCCGGCCTATGCCGAGTTCGAGAAGCAGTTCGGCAAGGCGGCCATCGAGCGCATCCGTAACTACAAGTAATCGCCGTCATGGCCGTCACCTGCCTCCCGCCGGCGCGCGGGCTGCATCCACCGTTGCGCGCACGCCCGGGAGGCGGTGACGCATGAAGCAGGCGTTCCTGCGTTTCGAGCGCTTCACCACCGGGCTGGCCATGGTGGCCGCCTGCGTCATGATGACCATCGCCGCCAGCCTGGGCATGTACCAGATCATCACCCGGTTCATCCTCGAGCAACCCGCCGAGTGGTCCGAGGTGCTGATCCGGTTCAGCCTGGTCTGGATGGTGTTCCTGGGCATTCCGATGGCGTTCCGCCAGGGCGCCATGGTCTGCGTCGACGTGATCTACCGCTGGAGTCCCGCGGGGCTCAAGCGGGTGCTCGACTGGGTCGTCTTCCTCGCCTCCACGGTGCTGGTGCTGGTCATCATCTGGTGGGGCTGGGATTACGCCAACCGCGGCAAGGTGCAGACCGTCATCGGGCTGGAAAGCATCTCGATGTTCTGGGCCTACCTGGCCATGCCGGTCGGTGGCGTGTTCAGCATCATCGGCCTGATCGGTAACCTGGTCGATCCGCAGCACAGGGAACTGGAGTCGGCCTTATGAGTTTTGTCATGGTTTCGACGATGGCGCTGTGTTTTGCGCTGTCGGTCTCGGTGGCGGTGTCGATCGGCCTGGCCGC
>JBFIDI010000159.1:0-10886 GCA_041581405.1 Burkholderiaceae bacterium | reverse complement strand
GGGTGCCGAATACGATTGTCTGCAGCAAAGGAATGAGCACCATGACAATGACAAGACGTCTTCGCGATCTGGCCTTCTCCGGGAAGGCCGCCAGCGCCGCAACCGCTTATGACGGCCTCACCGCAAAGCTGGTCTGCGAAGCCGGCTTTGACGTCGTGACGTCTTCGGGCTTCCAGATCTCCGCCTCCATCGGATTTCCGGACATGGAGCTGTACACGATGACGGAGAATCTCAATGCAGCCCGCAACATCGTGCGTGCCAGCTCGGTTCCTGTCATCTCCGACATCGACACGGGTTATGGCAACGCACTCAACGTGATGCGCTCGGTGCGCGAGTTCGAGCAAGCGGGTGTTGCTGGCATCCTGCTGGAAGACCAGGTCTCACCCAAGCGCTGCCCCGTGCTCGCCGTCAATGAACTGCTGCCTGTGGACGAAGCGGCCGGCAAGGTCCGCGCGGCGGCGGAGGCACGTCAGGATCCTGACTTCGTGATCATCGGACGCACGGATGAGCAGGACGTGCAAGCCGCCTGCCGCCGCTTGAAGGCCTTCGTGGCTGCCGGCGCTGACATGGTCTTCGTCACGACCAGGTGCGCGAAGTCCTTCGAGGATCTGCAGGCCTTGAGGCAGGCCGCGGGACGGCCCTTGCTGCTCACCATGTCGGGATTCGTCACCGCATTGGACAGGGCGCAGCTCGATCAGGTCGGCGGTGTTGCGGCGTGGGGCCTCGAAACACTGTTGACCGCGACCGAGTCGGTGCGGCGCAATCTGAAGGCGATGAAGGAAGCGGTCGGCACGCCATCATGGCCTTGCCCTGTTGCCGAGGTCGCCAGTTTCAAGAGGCTGATCGGTTATGCCGAGTTCGAGTCGCTGCAGGACCGTTATCAGGGCGTGCTTGCAACAGCCGACTCCATGCGGGGAACACGATGAGGCTTTGCACCTTTGTCCACGAAGGCGTCCAGCAAGCCGGCGCGCTCATCGGCCAGGAACTGGTTCCGATCGATACCGCGTTGGGCGATGATGTTGGCACGCTGCTGCAAAATGGCGTCTGGTTGCCCGAGCTGCTCGAGGCGGCGCGCGCGTCCAGGCATCGCATCCCGAGCACGATGGTGACTTATCTCCCGCCTGTGGTGAACCCGCCGAGCTTCTATTGCATCGGGCTCAACTATGTCGACCACGCCAGGGAGGCCGGCTTGGCCGTACCCGATTTCCCGACCGTCTTCCCGAGGTATGCGACCAGTCTGTGTGCACACGGGAGCCCGATCATTCGTCCGCAGTGCTCGGACTCGCTCGACTATGAAGCGGAATTGGCGGTGGTCATCGGCAAGGGAGGCAGGCATATCTCCCGCGAGAACGCGCTGGATCACGTGTTCGGCTATTCCATCTTCAACGACGCGTCGGTGCGCGAATACCAGGCCAGGGGCTCGCAATGGACGCTGGGCAAGAATTTCGACGCGACAGGCGGCTTTGGCCCTGCCGTGGTGACGGCCGATGAACTTCCCGCCGGCGCGCACGGCCTGAAGATACAGACCACACTCAACGGCGAGACGGTCCAGTCAGGCACGACGGCCGACATGGTCTTCGGTGTCGCGGCGCTGATCGAAACCCTGAGCGAGGTGCTCACGTTGCGTCCTGGCGATGTCATCGTGACCGGAACACCGGCGGGGATCGGCTGGACCCGTACGCCAAGGCTCATCATGCGCGACGGCGACGAGTGCGAAATCTCCATCGAGGGGATCGGCAGTCTGTTCAATTTTGTTCAAGACGAACGCATCTAAGGCGACGACCATGGGCCATACCCTCACCGAAAAGATATTCGCGCGCGCAGCTGATCTGCCCGCTGTCCGAGCAGGGGAGGAACTGATGGTCCGCCCTGATTTCGTCCTGGCCTACGACTTCTCGATGACCACGACCATGTTCTTCCGCCAGATGAAGGAGTTCAAGGTCGATACGGTCGCCGATCCGGAGCGATTCGGCATCTTCATCGACCACTTCGTTCCTTCGAACAACGCGGCGGCTGAGACCATGCATGAAGAGACCCGTGGATGGTGCGACACCAACAAGGTCGACCTTTTCGATCGCAAGGGCATCGGCCACCAGGTTGCGGCGGAGGAGGGTTACGCCACGCCTGGGGCACTGGTGATGCACCACGATGGGCACATCAGCCAGTTGGGTGCTTATGGCGCACTGGCGTTCGGAGTGCGGCGCAACCTGATCGAGTCGTTCGTGCGCGACAAGGTGTCGATGCTGGTTCCCGAAACGGTTCGGGTGGACATCAACGGCACGCTGGGCAAGGGCGTGATGGCAAGGGACGTCTTTCACCACGTCGTTCGGGTACTGGGCCCGAGTTCGTGCAATTTCAAGGTGGTTGAGTTCGGCGGCTCGGCGATCGAAGCCATGTCCGTCGATGGGCTTCAGACCATGACAGGTCTTGCCATGTTCCTGGGCGCCGCTTCCGCCGTGGTCAATCCGACGGGCAAGGTGCTCGAGATTGCGCTGGCGCGTGCACGCAAGCGGATTGAACCCATGGTCAGCGATCCGGATGCGCACTATTGCGCGCGCCACACCGTCGATGTGAATGGCCTGGAACCGATTGTTGTCGTGCCTCCCCACCTGCATGACACACGGCCCTTGCGCGAGCATGTCGGATTGCCTCTGAACTCAGGCTACATCGGATCCTGCGCCGGCGGCCGGATCGAGGAGCTTGAAATAGCCGCCCGCATCCTCAAGGGGCGCAAGGTGCGAAAGGGCTTCTCGCTCAATGTTGTCCCATCCAGCCAGGTCGTCATGAAGGAGGCGGCATCTCGCGGCATCATTGCCGACCTGATCGACGCCGGTGCCTTTGTTGCCGGGCCGACATGCGACTACTGCTATGGCTACCAGGGTGCGCTGAAAGCAGGTCAGCGGGTCGCTTCCACCGGCACGCTCAACACGCCGGGCCGCATGGGCAGCGTGGACGCCGAAATCTATCTTGTCAACGCGGCAACGGTGGCGGCGTCCGCCATCGAGGGCTGCCTGGCGCTGCCGCAGAACTACCTGTGAGGTGTGCCCAATGATTTGCAATCTCAGAGGCCGCGTTGCCTATGTGTTCGCGCAGGAGAATTTCGACGTCGACGAGATCGTCGGAATCCAGAACCTGGCAGCCAGCTCGGACCCGGTCAAGTTGCTGCCGTTGATGATGAAGGAGTTCGATCCCGAATTCACGCAGAAGGTGCGTCCCGGCGACATCATCGTGGGAGGTGTGAACTTTGGCTACGGTCACCCGCATTATCCTGCCATGGAGACGATGCGGCAGCTCGGCATATCGGGCGTCGTTGCTGCGTCGTTCGCGCCGACGTTCTGGAACGTCGAGATTGCAGCCGGCTTTCCACTGGTCGCATGTCCGGACATCCTGGGCAACGTGGACCGATGGGACGAAGTGGAGGTGAACTGGCGGGACAAGGTGCTCGTCAATCACACCCGGAGCCTGTCAATTGCGATCGGCTCGATGACCCAGCGCGACCTCGGTATCCTGAGTGCCGGCGGTGTCATACCCCACCTCAAGCGTGTCATGGGCGTGGAACTGCCCTGATGTTGCGTGAGAACCGCATCTGGACGGCCGTGCGTGCCGACGAGGTCGCACTGGGCATCAACGTGCAGACCGGCTCGCCCGAAGTGGTCGAGATGGTGGGCGCCCAGGGATACGAATGGGTGCTGATCGACTGCGAGCATGGCGCATTCGGGCTGGACGGCGCCGTGCCGTTGATTCGTGCTGCGGAGGCATCGGGCGTGACGCCCATCGTGCGCGTGCCTGACGCCGAGCCGAGTTTCGTCATGCGGGTACTCGATGCGGGCGCCATGGGCGTGGTCATCCCGAGGGTCGAAACCGCGTTGCAGGCCAAGGCCGCAGTATCGGCTGCACGTTTTCCGGTCGGCGCCAACGGCGGCGAGCGCGGTGCTTGTCCCAACACGCGGGCGACCTGGCATCTGCCCGACGACTGGGATGCTTTCGCGCGATGGTCGAACGACAACGTCTTCGTGATGATCCTGGTGGAGACATGCAAGGGCCTGGACAACATCGAAGCCATTCTGGACGTGGAAGGTATCGATGCGCTCGGCTCGGGTTCGTTCGACCTGGCGCAGGCGATTGGTCATCCGGGCCAACCGAACCATCCCGAGGTACAGGCGCTTGTCACGCGGTTGATGGCTTGCGCGAGGCGTCGCGGCATCCTTCCGACCACCACCTTGTTCAGTGCCGATCCGGCGACGGCACGAGCTGAATACGACGCGCTCCATGGGCAAGGCTATCGTGTCCTCAGCGCAGGCAGCGACCGGCGAATGATGTCGCTGGCCCTGCGCGACAAGATCCGCATGGCCAGGGGCTGATTCCATCATTTCAGAGAGTTGAGTCATCAGACAGGAGCACGACCATGAAGTTTCGCACGATCACGGGCCCGTCCACGTGGACGGCCCATTCATTCAAGACCAAGGCCGACTTCACGGTCAGGGCCCCCGCCGCTGCGGTGGCTGACCTGACCGCTCTGGCTACCAGCGGCGCATTCGACGGACTGGACCTCACCGATATCACGCTGGAGAGATTCGGCAAACCGTCGCTGCAGGCCCTGATGGACGAGGTTCGCAAGGAGCTGTGGGACGGTCGCGGCTTCCTCATACTGAACGGACTTCCCGTCCAAGGGCTGAGCGTGGAGCGCATCGAAGCCTACTACTGGCTGCTGTCTCTTTACATGGGCAAGCCGGTGTCCCAGAGCGCCGCAGGCGAACGGTTGGGGCGCGTTCAGGACATGGCCAAGCCGGGGCGGCCGACAAGCTCCCGGGGCTACAACACACGTCGCCAGCTCCCGCTGCACACCGATGTGGGGGACTTCATGGGTCTGCTGAATGTCCGGCCTTCCAAGTCCGGTGGCCTCAGCCTGGCGGTCAGTGTCCCCACGGTCTACAACGCCATGGCCAGGCAACGGCCCGACCTGCTCGAGCGGCTCTTCAAGGGGTTTGCGTTTCACCGCCGCAATGAGCAGCAGCCAGGTGCGGAACTCGTCACGCCTTATGACGTTCCGGTCCTTGGTTGGGCGGGCGATCGTCTGACGGCGTTCTACGTGCGGCCTTCCGTCGAACTGGCCGCCAAGGAACTCGGGCGCGACCTGACTGCCCAGGACGTCGAGGCGCTTGACCTCTTCGACGATCTGTGCTGGTCCGATGACAACCTGCTGAAGTTCATGCTGGAGCCAGGCGACATCTACTTTGCCAACAACCTGACCACCTTGCACAGCCGCACGGAGTTCGAGGATTTCGAGGACGAGGCCGAGAAGCGCCTGAGCCTGCGCATATGGCTGCAGCGCGAGCCGCGTACACCGATTCCGAAGTCGCAGATCGTCTTCCAGAATCCGTCGGGCGACCTGGGGGTCGATCCCACGCCCGACGGCACGCCCGCTGGCGCCGCTTACCTGGTCGAATTCAAGCGAGCCGTTGCGAGCCCCTCTCAGGAGGTGGCGGGCGGTGCGGCGCATGGGTGACGCTCGCGAGGTCGACCTGCTGGTGCTGGGTGCGGGCGCTGGTGGCATGTCCGCGGCGCTGGCGGCATCCATCATGGGCCTGGATGTCCTCGTGTGCGAAAAGACATCGCAGGTCGGCGGGACAGCGGCAACATCTGCAGGAACGATCTGGATACCCGAGAACCGCCAGAGCATCGAGGCGGGCTTTGCGGACTCGCGCGATCGCGCTTGCCGGTATCTGAATGCACTGATCGGCGAGCCGGACAGAGGCGCCGAACTGCGCGAGGTGTATCTTGAGCAAGGTCCGCGCATCGTCGAATGGTTTGCGAACAACTCCGAGGTGCAATGGGTGCCTTGCGGGAGGCATCCCGATTACCAGGACCTGGATGGCGCCGCGGCCTCAGGGCGCGCCTTGTCGCCCGCCGAATTCGATGGCCGATTGCTGGGTGGCGCATTCGCGCATGTGCGCGCGCCTATCCCGGAGTTCATGGTCTTTGGTGGCATGATGGTCGGCAAGGCAGACGTACCGAAGCTGGTGGGCCGGTTCGCCTCTGCTGACAACTTCATGCACGCGCTCAAGCTGTTTTCCCGATTCCTGGTGGATCGTCTGCGTTATCCACGTGGTACCCGCTTGGTCATGGGCAACGCGTTGGTTGCGCGACTGTATGTGAGCCTGCGCAAAAGACATGTCCCGGTCGAGTTCAACGCCGCACTGGTCGATCTGGTCGTCGAAGACGGCCGCGTGGTCGGCGCCATTGTCGACGCCGCCGGGCGTCGCGAAACCATTCGCGCTCGCAAGGGCGTCGTGCTGGCCACGGGCGGATATGCTCACAATGAAGCCTTGCGACGTTCATTCATGCCCGAGCCCACTCCCGTGGAGTCGATGGCCATTCCTGCCAATAAAGGCGATGGTATTTCGGCCGCGATGAAGGTAGGTGCCATTCTTGCTGGGGAGGATCATGGCAGTGGCGCCTTCTGGACACCGGTTTCGCGGACATCGCACGGTGGTGCGGGCAAGTGGGGTGGCCTGTTTCCGCACCTGTCGCTCGATCGCGCCAAGCCTGGACTGATAGTGGTGAACTCGGCGGGCCTGCGCTTTGTCAATGAGGCAGTGTCCTATCACCACTTTGTCGAGGCCATGTTCGAATCGAACCGGACGGTTCCGAGCATTCCAGCCTGGCTCGTCTGCGAGGTCGCCTTCGTTCGCAAGTACGGCCTCGGCGTCATCCATCCTGGCACGACGAACCTCAAGCCCTTCCTGCGGGAAGGCGAGTTCGTGACGGCCGGTACGCTCGAGATGCTGGCGAAGAAGATGAACGTGGATGCCGCTGGACTCCTGGCCACGGTGGAGCGGCACAACCGGTTCGCGCAAACGGGCGTCGACGCCGATTTCGGCAAAGGGAGCACGGAGTTGAACCGCTTCAACGGAGACGATTCGAACACGCCCAATCCATGCATCGGCGCGATGGGCCAGGGTCCGTACTGTGCAATGGCTGTTCGGCCCGCGGAGATCGCCTGCAGCACCGGGCTGGAAACGGACGCCGATGCGCGTGTGCTGGACGCCCAGCGGCGCCCCATTCCCGGTCTCTATGCCAGCGGCAACGATCTTGCATCGATCATGCGCGGGACGTATCCGGGCCCCGGTACCACGCTGGGTCCGGCGTTGGTATTCGGCTATCGGGCCGCCCATCACGCCGCCGCAGCCGTCCACGACGGCCATGCACCAGGGAGTTCTTGATGAAGACCATCGAACAGACACTGCAGGCGATGGAAACGGAAATGCGACTTCCCGAGAACCGGGTTCCGGATGTCCTGTCGAAATTGCTCGCGCCGGAGTTCGTCGAGTTCGCGAGCTCAGGCCGTGCATTGACAAAGAGCGAATGCTTGGCGGCCGTACAGGCTCAAGCTCCCGTTTCGATGACGACTTCGGATTTCAAGGTTCTGATGCTTGCCGATACGGTCGGGCTGGTCACCTACCGCGTGACGCGTCATGGCGAGCCACCTGTGCAGTCAATGCGCAGTTCGCTCTGGCAACAGCGGGCGGGGACCTGGCAACTGGTGTTCCATCAAGGCACGGTGGTACCTGCGCAAAGCCCTTTCTGAAGATGTGACCGTCCAGGATGAATGCCCCGACCATGGTCTCGGATAGGCCGGATTGCAGCTAGCGCGTCTTGTACTTGTTCAGCGCCAACCGTTATCTGACGATGAAACAACAAACCGTTGCCATGGCGGCCGATCAAGAGGCGGCGTTTGCGAACTACCGCAAGCCCACGCGTCGCGATGAGTTCTTGAAGACGATGGAATCCATCGTTCCATGGGCGGCGCTGTGCGAGGTCATCGAACCGCATTACCCCAAGGCCGGCAATGGTCGCCCACCGATTGGGCTCGAACGCATGCTGCGCATCCACTTCATTCAGCATTGGTTCAACCTGGCCGACCTATCGTGCGAAGAGGCGTTGTATGACAGCGTCAGCCTACGCCGCTTTGTTGGTATTGATCTGGGACGCGAGCCGGTGCCCGACGCGACCACCATGCTGAAGTTTCGTTGCCTGCTCAACGACAACAAACTGGGCGAATCTCTGTTTGCCAAGGTGGGCGCCGAACTGCAGGCCCGCGGGTTCAAAGTCAACACCGGAACCATCGTGGATGCCACGATCATTGGAGCGCCCAGTTCGACCAAGAACGCTGACAAGGCGCGCGACCCCGACATGCACCAAACGCGCAAGGGTCAGCAGTGGTATTTCGGCATGAAGATGCACATTGGCGTCGACAGCCAGACCGGTCTGGCGCACAGCGCCGTGGTCACCCGTGCCAACGTCCATGACAAGCACCCGCTACCCGACCTGTTGCACGGCAATGAGCGCCGTGTGTATGGTGACTCGGCCTATGCCAGTCAGAAGGATCTGATCGAGGGCAAAGCACCAAAGGCCAAGGACTTCACGAACCAACGCACCCGGTATAACGGCGTCGTCGATGAAGTAGCCCGCGCCAAGAACCGCAACAAGTCACGCATTCGGGCGCGAGTGGAACACGTTCTCGGCGTGATCAAGCGGCTATGGAGATTTGGGAAAGTGCGCTACCGCGGTCTGGCCAAGAACGCCACACGCGCATTCACGGCCCTGGCCCTGGCCAACATCTACCTCGCCCGCCAAAGGTTGATGGCACAGGTGCGTCCATGAACATGGAAACCGGGCCAAACGGCTCGGACAGCAGGCCCCGTAGGCCAGGAAACCGATTGCTTTCGCGGCTGTTTGCGAAATCCTGGTCGGCCATTGACCCGCGCTCGCTTTTTGCGAGCACTATTTCAGCGTAGCCTTAAGCCTTCAGGCTACAAACCGAACTCAGAGGGCGCCTTCGAGCGACCACTCGGCAGTTGGCCTAAGGATTTGCTGAAAAAGGTCCACGGAATTCATGGCTGATGCGTTGAGTCAAGATGAAACAACAGACCCTTGCCATGGCCGCCGACCAGCACTCTGGATTTGAACAGTTTCGCAAGCCGAAGCGGCGCGATGAATTTCTTGTCACCATGAACACCATCGTGCCGTGGTCTGATATGTGCTCGGTGATTGAACCGTTTTATCCCAAGGGCGTGGGCGGCCGACCGCCGATCGGGTTGGAGCGCATTCTGCGCATCCACTTCGTCCAGCATTGGTTCAACCTGGCTGACCTGGCGTGCGAGGAGGCGCTGTACGACAGCGCCAGCCTGCGCCGCTTCGTTGGCATCGACCTGGGCAAGGAGCCGGTGCCGGACGCCACGACGATGTTGAAGTTCCGCCGCTTGCTCAATGACAACAAACTGGGCGAGCAGTTGTTTGCCAAGGTCGGTCAGGTGCTGCAAGCCAGTGGTTTCAAGCTCAAGACCGGAACCATCGTGGACGCCACCATCATCGGCGCGCCCAGTTCGACCAAGAACAAGGAGCGCAAACGCGACCCCGAGATGCATCAGTCCAGGAAGGGGCAGCAATGGTATTTCGGCATGAAGCTGCACGTCGGAGTCGATAGTCAGAGCGGGCTGGCGCACCACGCCGTGGTCACCGCGGCCAATGTTCACGACAAGCACCCGTTGCCTGATCTGCTGCATGGCAACGAGAGGCGCGTCTACGGAGACAGCGCCTATGCCAGCCAGAAGGACCTGATAGCCAGCAAGGCGCCCCAGGCAAAGGACTTCACAAATGATCGGGTGCGTAACAACATGGGTGAAGTTGACGAGGCAAAGCGCTCGAGAAATCGTAACAAGTCGCGCATCCGCGCCCGTGTCGAGCATGTCTTCGGCGTGGTCAAACGGCTGTGGGGATTCGACAAGGCGCGCTACCGCGGCTTGGCCAAGAACGCCACGAGGGCGTTCACGGCACTTGCGCTGGCCAATATCTACTTGGTGCGAGGACCTTTGATGGCACAGGTGCGTCCATGAGGGCGCAATATGGGCTATCAGGCCCTCAAAAGCGGGCTGATAGCCCACTGAAGGGGCTAGAAATCGAGCTTGAACTCTCATCTGACGCCGCAAGTCGTATGGTGATCCAAAAAACAGGCGCTACTTCAGCGCATCCCTAAGCCACCGCTAGAAGTGGCCTTGATTTGAGAACTGTTGACCCCAAGGCGGGCTCGCCAAGCCGGTGGCCAAGTCGACGTGTCCGCAAACGTCTGGCGCGGCAGGTTTTGCGGTATGCGGTTTTCGAGGGCATGTCGCGGTCATGGATGCGATGACTACGGTTGGCGCCGCGAATGGGGCCGAGTCGAACGTCAGCTCTGAGGCGATGTATCGCGTGCTTTGTAGGTCCGCTGTGGGCACATGGCCGAACGCCACGAATAACTGCTGACTGGCATCAGATGGGACAACTGCATATGTGCTTGTCCGGCGCGTGTCAATGTGTTTGCTGCCTGCAGGTCATTGGGGGTAGGCTTTTGTCAGGCGCAGGCCAGCAGTCCGGCTACGTGGGCGTGTAGCAACTCCGGCTGCACCACATGGGCAGGCAGCAGGGGGCCGACCTGCAGTCCGACGCGGTCGAATATGCCGCGTCGGAACGGGCGCTCCATGGCCTTTCCCTGCTCGATGCGGCTGAAGAATGAGCCCCACAGATTGGTTAGGGCCATCGGGATCACGGGGACCGGCGCGCGCTCGAGGATCTTCATGATGCCGCCCTGGAATGCCTGGAGACTGCCGTCCGCGGTCAGACATCCTTCCGGGAAGATGGCCCGGCCGGTCGCCAGCTGCTTCCGGTGCGCCCCACCTGGTGCAGGCGGGGGACGCCAACCTTCGGCCCGTCGCCGATCGACGTCTACCAGGGCGGCGAGTGGGCAGCGGGCGCAGGGCGGGGGAACAAACGGGGGAACAGGCGCAGACCTAAAATACCCGGAGCCAGTATCCATGCGGCTTTCCGGGCGACATTCAGTTGACCCCAGC
>JBFIDI010000158.1:0-10907 GCA_041581405.1 Burkholderiaceae bacterium | reverse complement strand
GACGGCTTGCTGGCATTGTTCGGCGCGCTCGAGCGCAACCCGTGGCAGGTGCGTGACGCCGTGCTGGCGGCGCAGGCCATGCGCGCCGAACTGTCTGCCTACAACCGCGAACTGACGGCGCGCGGCCTGCCCGCATTGCGTTTCGGTGTCGGCATCCACTGCGGCGACGTGGTGGCCGGTGTCATCGGCACCGACGGCCTGTCCAAGTTCAGCGTGACCGGCGACCCGATCAACCTGGCCTCGCGGATCGAGGGCCTGACGCGCCGGTTCGAGGTCGACGTGCTGGTGTCCGACGAGATCCGCGCCGCACTCGATGCGCAGTTCCGGCTGCGTCGCATGCCGGCTACACAGGTCAAGGGCAAGGCCGAGCCGATCCAGACCTGGCACGTGTTGCCTGAGGACGCGGCAGGCACGGAGCCCGACGCGCCGGTCAGTCCAGCATCCGAACCTTGACGCTTTTGCCCTTGACCTTGCCGGCGTTGAGCCGGCGCATCGCCTCCTTGGCGATGTCGCGCTGCATCGCGATGAAGGTCGTGAACTCGGTCACCGTGATCTTGCCGACCTGCTCGCGGCTGTAGCCGCCGTCCGGGCCGGTCAGCGCGCCCAGCACGTCGCCGGGACGGATCTTTTCCTTGCGCCCGCCCAGCAGTTGCAGCGTCACCATCGGCGGCAGCAGCGGTCCATCGCCGGTGGAGCTGAGTTCGTCGACCGGGTGCCAGACCGATTCCATCTTCTGGTATTGCTCGATCTTGCCGACCGAACCCATCTCGTCCATGCTGGCCAGGCTCAGCGCCAGTCCGGTCGCGCCGGCGCGGCCGGTGCGGCCGATGCGGTGCACGTGCACCTCGGGGTCGGGCGTGATGCTGACGTTGATGACCGCCTCGAGCTGGTCGATGTCCAGCCCGCGCGAGGCCACGTCGGTGGCCACCAGCACGGAACAGCTGCGATTCGCGAACTGGGCCAGCACCTGGTCGCGTTCGCGTTGCTCGAGTTCGCCGTACAGCGCCAGCGCGCTGAAGCCCTGCTGCTGCAGGTAGTCGACCAGTTCGCGGCACTGCTGCCTGGTATTGCAGAATGCCAGCGTGCTGACCGGGCGGAAATGGTTCAGCAGCGCGGCCACCGCCGGGTAACGGCTGGCGCGGGTCACCTCGTAGAAACGTTGTTCGATCGCCGGCCCCGCCTGCGTGCTCCTGACCTCGATGCGTTGCGGTTCGCGCATGAACTGCCGGGCCAGTTTCTCGATGCCTTCCGGATACGTGGCCGAGAACAGCAAGGTCTGTCGTGTGGCCGGACACTGGCGCGCAACGGTGGCGATGTCGTCGAAGAAGCCCATGTCCAGCATGCGGTCGGCCTCGTCGAGCACCAGCGTGTTCAAGGCCTCGAGCGTCAGGTACTGGCGCTCGAGATGGTCCATCACCCGCCCCGGCGTGCCGACGACGATGTGCGCGCCGTGTTCCAGCGACGCGCGCTGGCCGCGCAGCGCGACGCCGCCGCACAACGTGACGACCTTGATGTTCTCCTCGGCGCGCGCCAGGCGCCGGATCTCGACCGTGACCTGGTCGGCCAGTTCCCGCGTCGGGCACAACACCAGCGCCTGCACCGCAAAGCGGCGCGGGTTCAGGTTGGTCAGCAGCGCCAGTGCGAACGCGGCCGTCTTGCCACTGCCGGTCTGGGCCTGCGCGATCAGGTCCTTGCCGGCCAGCGCCGGCGGCAGACTGGCGGCCTGGATCGGCGTCATCGCCTGGTAACCCAGGCTGCGCAGGTTCTCCAGCGTACCGGGCTTGAGCGGCAGGCCGTCGAAGCCCGCCGCCGTCGTCGATGGGTCCTGCGTCACACGCTCATCATCGCAACCGTCTTGGTCGCGAGATACGCGTCCAGCGCCTCGGGACCGCCTTCGCTGCCGTAGCCGGAGTCCTTGACGCCGCCGAACGGCAGCTCGGGCCAGGGCGCGGCCGGCTGGTTGATCCACAACATGCCGGTCTGCACCTGGCTCGAGAGCTGGTGCGCGGTCTTGATCGAGCTGGTGAAGGCATAGGCCGACAGGCCGAACGGCAGGCGGTTGGCCTCGGCGATGGCTTCGTCGATGTTCTTGACGCTGCGCACCGCGGCCAGCGGGCCGAAGGGCTCGTCGTTGAACACCGAGCTGTCCAGCGGCGCGTCGAGCAGCAGCGTGGGCGCAAAGAAATTGCCTTCGTTGCCGATACGTTCGCCGCCGACCGCGACCTTGGCGCCGCGCTTGATCGCGTCGGTGGTGATGGCGTGCATCGCGCACAGCCGGCGCGGGTTGGCCAGCGGGCCCATCTGGGTGCCTTCGGCCAGGCCGTCACCGACCTTGAGGCCGGAGATGTACTTGACGAAACCGGCAACGAACTCCTCGCGCACCGACTCCTCGACCAGGAAACGGGTCGGCGAGATGCAGACCTGGCCGGCATTGCGGAACTTGGCACCGGCGATCATCTTGATCGCGTGCGCGATGTTGGCGTCGCCGGCGACGATCACCGGCGCATGGCCGCCGAGTTCCATCGTCGCGCGTTTCATGTGTTGTCCGGCCAGCGCGGCCAGTTGCTTGCCCACCGGCGTGGAGCCGGTGAAGGTGATCTTGCGGATCACCGGGTGCGGGATCAGGTAGCCGCTGATCTCGGCCGGGTCGCCGTACACCAGCGAGACGACGCCGGGCGGCATGCCGGCGTCGACGAAGGCACGGATCAGTTCGGCCGGCGAGGCCGGGGTTTCTTCCGCGGCCTTGACGATGATCGAGCAGCCGGTGGACAGGGCCGCGCCCATCTTGCGCACGACCTGGTTGATCGGGAAGTTCCACGGCGTGAACGCCGCGACCGGGCCGACCGGCTCCTTGAGCACCATCTGCTGCACGTTCATCGCGCGCGGCGACACCAGGCGGCCGTAGACACGCTTGCCCTCTTCGGCGAAAAATTCGATGACGTCGCTCGCCGACGCCACCTCGACCTTGGCTTCGGCCAGCGGCTTGCCCTGCTCCATCGTCATCAGGCGGGCGATGTCGCCGGCGCGCTCGCGCAGCAACTGGGCCGCCGCGCGCATGACCTTGGCGCGTTCCATCGCCGGCGTGTTGCGCCAGACCTCGAAACCCTTGGCAGCCGACGCCAGTGCATCGTCCAGGTCGGCGATGGTGGCCTTGGCCACGGTGCCGATTTCCTTGCCGTCCGCCGGGTTGTGGACTTTCAGGGTCGCGCCGCCGCGGGCAGGGCGCCATTCGTTGTTGATCAGCAGTTGAACGTCGGGATAGGTCATGGTCTCATTCCTTGTTGTGCGTGAGAGAGGGGGGCGGGTCGGTGCCAGGCTCGGCCGTTGCGTCATGTGCAACGGCGCGCCGGCGGACAGCGCGGGGTATTGTCGCGCAAACCACAAGCCCCGCCTGCGGGTGGTGCTGTGTGCCAGTCGGGGGCGCGGCTGGTTACCATGGTGTCCCCGTGCCGACCACCGCCCGACATCCCATGACCGATTCCCTGGAGTCCGACTTCGCCACCATCGCCGAGCGGATCCGGCGACATGCGGCGTTGGCCCCGCGCCATCCGGCCCTGGTGCACGGTGCGCAGCGCCTCGACTACGGCGGTCTCGATGCGCAGATGGACCGGGTCGCCGCGGCGCTGCAGCGCGAAGGCTGGGGCCCGGGCGACACCATCGCCATCTGTGCCGGCATGTCGATCGACTATGCCACCGTGTTCCTGGGCGCCTTGCGCGCCGGCCTGGCGGTGGCACCGCTGGCGCCCGGCTCCGGTGCGCCCGCCCTGGCGCGCATGGTGGACGACGCGCAGGCACGCTGCGTCTTCGTCGATCGCGCCGGCGACGAGGCGATGGGCCCGGCACTGCCGGCGTCGCCACCGCGTGTCGGGATCGACGGCAGCGACGGGGCCCGGCCGTTCGATGCGTGGCTGCATGGCGCGGTGATGCCGCCGCGTGCGGTCGAGATCCGGCCCGAGTGGCCGTTCAACATCATCTATTCGTCGGGCACGACCGGCGAGCCCAAGGGCATCGTGCAGTCGCACGGCATGCGCTGGACCCATGTCTGTCGCGGCGCCACCTACGGCTACGGGCCGGACACGGTGACCGTCCTGTCCACGCCGTTGTATTCCAACACCACGCTGGTGGTGTTCTTCCCCACCGTCGCCTGTGGCGGCGCCGTCGTGCTGATGCCGAAATTCGACGCGCGGGCTTACCTGGAACTGGCCCAGCGCCATCGCGCCACCCACACCATGCTGGTGCCGGTGCAATACCAGCGGCTGATGGCGCTGCCGGAGTTCGACCGCTTCGACCTGTCGAGTTTCCAGGTCAAGTTCTCCACCAGCGCGCCCTTCGGCGCCGCGCTCAAGGCCGACGTGCTCGCGCGCTGGCCCGGCGGCCTGGTCGAGTTCTACGGCATGACCGAAGGTGGCGGCACCTGCATCCTGGAGGCGCACAAACATCCGGACAAGCTGCATACCGTCGGGCAGCCGGCGCAGGGCCACGACATCCGGCTGATCGACGACGACGGCGTCGCGGTCGCGCCCGGTCAAGCCGGCGAGGTGGTCGGCCACTCCGGCGGCATGATGACCGGTTACCACCGGCAGCCCGAGAAGACACGCGAGGCGGAGTGGTTCGATCCGTCCGGCAAGCGTTTCATCCGCACCGGCGACATCGGCCGCTTCGATGCGGACGGTTTCCTGGTCCTGTTCGACCGCAAGAAGGACATGGTGATCTCGGGCGGTTTCAACGTCTACCCGAGCGACCTCGAGGCGGTGCTGCGCGAACACCCCGCGGTGGCCGACGTCGCGGTCGTCGGCGTGCCGTCGGAACGCTGGGGCGAGACGCCGGTGGCCTTCGTCGTGTTGCGCGACGACGCGCCGGCGGTGCCGGCCGCTGAACTGCTGCAATGGACGAATGCGCAGCTGGGCAAGACCCAGCGCCTGGGCGACCTGCAGGTATGCTCCGAGCTGCCGCGCAGCGCCATCGGCAAGGTGCTCAAGCGCGAGTTGCGTGCCGCTTATGGCCGCGCCCCATCCAACCACGAGACGCCATCCGCATGATCACGATTTCCAGCCAGTTCGACTCCGGTGCCATCGAGGTGCTGCGCGCCGATGATCCGGGCAACATCGAACTGCGCATCCGCAACGACAACGCGGCCGATATCGCCCAGTGGTTCCATTTCCGCCTGCAGGGTGCGGCCGGCATTCCGGTGACGCTGCGTTTCATGAACGCCGGCCAATGCGCCTATTCCAAGGGCTGGGAGAACTACCGCGTGGTCGCCAGCCACGACCGGCAGCACTGGCAGCGTATCGAGACCGCCTACGACGGCACCGTGATGACGGCGCAACTCACGCCCGACAGCAACAGCGTGTACCTGGCGTATTTCGAGCCGTATGCGTGGGAGCGCCACCTGGACCTGCTCGCATCGGCGTGCGCGTCCGAGCATGTGCAGCTCGAGCGCCTGGGCGCCAGCCTGGACGGGCGCGACATGGACCTGCTGCGCATCACCGAGGCGGCGAGCCCGGTGCCCGAGGCCGACCGGCGCAAGGTCTGGCTGATCGCGCGCCAGCATCCGGGCGAGACCATGGCCGAGTGGTTTGCCGAAGGATTCCTGGAGCGGCTGCTCGACGCCGACGACCCGGTGGCCCGGGTGTTGCTGCAGCGGTGTGTCTTTTACGTCGTGCCCAACATGAATCCGGACGGCAGCGTGCGCGGCAACCTGCGTACCAATGCGGTCGGCGCCAACCTGAACCGGGAATGGCTGGAGCCGAGCATGGCGCGTTCGCCCGAGGTGATTCTGGTGCGCCGCAAGATGGAGCAGACCGGCGTCGACCTGTTCCTCGACGCGCACGGCGACGAGAACCTGCCCCACAACTTCGTCGCCGGCTGCGAAGGCATCGTCGGTTTCTCGCCGCGCCAGCAGCAGCTGCAGGACGCTTTCAAGTCGAGCTGGATCACCAGCTGCCCGGACTTCCAGGATCGCGTCAACTACGGCCCCGCGCGCGCCACGCAGGCCAACCCGACCGTGGCCACGAACTGGGTGGCGCAGCGGTTCGACTGCCTGTCGTTCACGATCGAGATGCCGTTCAAGGACAACGACGACCTGCCCGATGCGGCGACGGGCTGGAGCGGCGAGCGCTCGCGCAAGTTTGGCGCGGGGGTGTTGTTGCCGGTGCTGGCGGTGGTGGGGCAGCTGCGCTGACTCTGCTTCGCCACGACACGCCGTGAATTCAGGTCACGGCGGTCCGCGCCGCGTCACGCGTCAGGCGTAATACGCCGCGACGAAATCCTCGAAGCGCTCGGTATCCTGGCTTTCGATCTGTTGCTGGGCCTGCAGCGACTCGCGCGCCGCGGCCTCGAACCGGGCTTGCGCCTCGACGTCCAGCGGATGCGCCAGCAGCGATTGCTTGTGGTGCCCGGACGCGAACATCGTGTACTTGAAGAAACCGCCATGGGCGCGCGCCGCTTCCAGTACCTGGGCCGACGGGGTCTGGTCCGGGTTGTCGATGCGCTGGCGCAGCAGGCGCATGGCGCTGGTGTGTCGGGTGCCGCCGTAGGCGGTGTCCAGCATCTCGGCGAATGGCGCCATGTCGTCGAACAACTCGTGCGCCAGCGGGCGCATCGGTTGCTCGTGGTTGTGCATCAGCAGGTACAGGTCGCTTTGCCGGCCGCGGTTCACGATGCGGCGCTTGTTCTCGTCGTTTTCGCCCTGCTCGCGCGCGCTGATCGGCGGGCTGTCGCGGAACAGGCACATCAGCAGCAACACGTCGACGAAACTGGCCTGCTCGGGGGTGATGCCGATGTCGACCATCGGGTTGAGGTCGAACAGTCGCATCTCGATGTATTCGACACCACGCTCGCGCAGGCCCTTGGCCGGTCGGTCGGGCGAGACCCGTTTCGGGCGCATCGGCGCGTAGAACTCGTTCTCGATCTGCAGCAGGTTGGCGCTGAGCTGCTTCCAGTGATCGCCGTCGCGCACGCCGAGCCGCTCGTAATACGGGTCGGGCGTGCGGATCGCGGTCTCCAGTGCCGCGGTGTATTCGGCCAGCGAGTTGAAGTTGACGTTGAGGTTGGACTGCGCGCTGTTCTGGTAACCCAGGTCGCTCATGCGCAGGCTGGTGGCGTATTGGCCGTACAGGCTGCCCGGAACCAGCTGCAGCAGGTCGGACTTGCGGCCCTGCAGGAAGGATTCGCAGATGGCCGGCGAGGCGCCGAACAGGTAGGGCACCAGCCAGCCGTAACGCAGGAAATTGCGGATCAGTCCGAAATAACGTGTGCTGATGAAGTCCTGCCGGCTGCCGGCGTCGCCGCAGCAGTCCTGCAGCGCGCTCCAGAAGTCGTCGGGCAGCGACCAGTTGTAGTGCACGCCGGCGATGGCCTGCATGTGCCGGCCGTATCGCAGGCCCAGGCCTTCGCGGTAGACGCGTTTCATCTTCGCCCGGTTGGAGCTGCCGTAGTCGGCCAGCGGAATGGTGCTGTCGTCGCCGATCACGCAGGGCATGGAGCTGGCCCACATCGTCTCCTCGCCCAGTGCCGGGGCTACGAAACGGTGGATGTCGCGCAGGAAGCGCAGCGGTTCGTCGAGGTCGGTGCTCGGCGGCGTGATGAACTCGAGCAGCGCCTCCGAATAGTCGGTCGTGATCCACGGATGGGTCAGCTTGGAGCCCAGCGCACCCGGATGCGGCGTCTGCGCCAGCGAGCCCTGGGCGTCGACGCGCAGGCATTCCTTCTCGAACCCGCGCCGGATCCCGCGCAGCACCTGGGCCTGGACCCGCTGGGAGAACTGCCCGACGGCGTCGCAACAGGTGAACTTCAACATAAGGCGGTCTTCTCGTCGATCATCAAAGGGCTGGCAGTATGGCAGTTTTCCGGTGCCCGCCCCGACCGGGCCGTGTGTGCCCGGCCCCGGGACGGGATTTTCCCGCTGCTGCGGGCGCGATCGGCCCCGCGGTGTTCACAAGGTCGGCACCCGGTCGAACCAGGGTGCGGCCTGCTCGATCTGCGCGGCCAGTGCCAGCAGCTGCGCATCGGCGCCGAAGCGCCCGACCAGTTGCACCCCGACCGGCAAGCCATCGGCGCTCCAGTGCAGCGGCAGGCTGGCGGCGGGTTGTCCGGTCGCATTGAACGGCGTCGTGAACGGGGCCAGGCCGAAGCTGGCACGGATGAAGGCGTCCAGGTCGTCGGTGTCGGTGCTCAACGCGCCCAGGCGCGGCGGCGGTGCCGCCATGGTCGGTGTCAGCAGCATGTCGACCTGCGTGAAGAACTGGCCGATGCGCCGCACCTCGCGGTTGATCAGCGGGAACTGCGCCACGTAGCGGGTCCCCGAAATGCTGCGACCGCGCGCGACCGCGGCATGGGTGACCCGTTCGAGTTCGTCGGCCCGTGCCGGCCGGCCCAGTTGCTGCTCGCGCGCATCGACGTTGGCGGCCAGGCCGGTCATCATGATCGTCATCACGGCCTGGAACAGTGCGTCGTAGTCGAAGGCCGGCGTCGCGGCCTCCACATGATGGCCCAGGCCGGCGAGCAGCTGCGCTGCCGCCTCGACCGCCGCGCGGCACTCGGCATGCACCGGCTGGCCGCTGAAGTCCTGCACCGTGTACGCGATGCGCAGCGGGCCGGGCGGGCGGGTGATGCTGTCCAGGAAACGCTCCGCCGGACGCTGCGTGACATACGGCGCGCCCACGTCGGGGCCGGCCGTGGCGTCCAGGATCGCGGCGCAGTCGCGCACGCTGCGGGTCAGCGCATGTTCGTGGCTGATGCCGTGGGCGGCGTCGCCACGGTGCGGCCCATACGGCAACAAGGCCCGCGTGGGCTTGAGGCCGAGCAGCCCGTTGCACGAGGCCGGGATGCGGATCGAGCCGCCGCTGTCGGTCGCGTGCGTGGCCGGCAGGATGCCGCTGGCCACGGCCGCGCCGGCGCCGCCGCTGGAGCCACCCGCGCCATGGGCCAGGTTCCACGGGTTGCGCGTCGGGCCGTGCAAGGCCGGCTCGGTGGTCACGTTCATGCCGAACTCGGGCGAGTTGGTGCGGCCGATGATGACGAAGCCGGCGCGGCGCAGCCGGGCCACGGTCTCGGCGTCGAAGTCGAAAACCTGGCCGGCGAACAGCCGGCTGCCGTGGGTCAGCGGCATGTCCCGCACCGGCGCGTGCAGGTCCTTGATGCAATACGGCACGCCGGCGAACGGCCCGTCGGCGCCGGAGACGGGGGCGTCCGGCGCCAGTGCCGGCTGGTGCAGGTAGGGCACGGCGTTGATCGTCGGGTTCACGGCCTGCAGCCGTGACAGGGCCGCCTGCATCACCTCGGCACGCGAGACCTCGCGTTGCCGGATCAGCTCGGCCAGGCCGAGGGCATCGAAGCTGCGGTATTCGTCGAAGGTCATGGGGTGTTCCCTCGTGGATGCGGCCGCGGGCCGTATTCAGTTCACCGGCGGCAGCGGCACCTGGCCGAGCGCGACCGCGGTCACGCCGTTTTGCGGCGAGCCGTCGATCAGCTTGTCGGAGTAGGTCAGGTAGACCAGCACGTTGCGCTTGCGGTCGAGCATGCGCACCACGCGCAGCTTCTTGAACAGCACCGAGATACGTTCGTTGAACATCTCTTCCTGCGCGTCCATGGACTTGCCGGTGAACGAGATCGGGCCGACCTGGCGGCAGGCGATCGAGGCCTCGGCCTTGTCCTCGGCCAGGCCGATCGCGCCCATGACGCCGCCGGTGCGTGCGCGCGAGACATAACAGGTGACACCGTTGACCTTGGGGTCGTCATACGCCTCGACGACGACCTTGTGGTTGGCGCCGATCAGGATGAACGCGGTGGAGACTTCGCCGACTTTCTCGGCCTGGGCCAGGCCGGCGATCAGCAGGCCGGCGAGCAGGGACAGGAGGGTTCGCATGGAGCACCTTTCGTTGCGGGACGGATTCGTCGCGGGATGCCTCGATTGTTGTCCAAGTGTGAAGAATGACCGTTGTGCGTAGGAAAAAAGCGGACAGGCCGGGTCCGAATCAGCGGAAGTGGCGTTGGTTTGCCCCACAATCGGCCTTATGTCCTTAGTCAAGACGCCGATACCTTCGCAATGGGGCCCTTCCCGGGAGCCCGTTTCCGGGACCGCCGTGACGACTCTTGCTTCGCCTGCCGACCACGGCCACGTATTCGACTTCCGCTCCAGCCAGTTCGGCGCCGATGCGCAGACCCTGGCACGCGCCACCGGCGCAAGCCTCGAAACCTGCCGCGAGCAGCTGTTCATCGCCGAGGGCGACATGGCGCTGGCCTTCGAATGGCTGACCGCGGGTTACGCGGTCGATCCGAACACCCCCACGCTGCACTGACGCCCCGGGCCTGCCACGGCGGCTTCTGCGCCCGCGGCCGCTTTCATGCCGGATGCACGACCACCAGCCAGCCGCTGGCCGCGGTCGTGCCCGGGTTGCGGATCTGATGCGGACGATCCGCCGCATACCGTGCGGTCTCGCCGATTGCGAGTCCCTGCACCTGGTCGCCGGCCCGCACTTCGAGTTCGCCCGACACCACGGTGAGGTGTTCCTGCGTACCGTGTTCGTGCGCGTGTGACACCAGCGCCCCGCCGGGCTGCACCGACAAGTCGTACCACTCGAACTGACCCGCCAGCGCGACCGGACCCAGGATGCGCAGTTCGCACAGGCCGTCCGGGCTGCGGATCGACGGCGCCGCGTGCGCGGCCAGGCGTGCGATCGGCGCCGGGCCCCCCGGCGCCACGCCACCGAGCAACTCACCGATGCCGACGTTCAGTGCATTGGCCAGGCGCCACACCACGGCCACGGTCGGGTTGGCCTGGCCGCGCTCGATCTGGGACAACATCGACTTGGACACGCCGGCCTTGCGCGACAAGGCATCCAGCGACAAAGACCCTGCCTGGCGCAGGGCGGCCAGCGTGTCGCCGACGCGGGGCGGTTCGCTGGCGG
>JBFIDI010000157.1:0-10922 GCA_041581405.1 Burkholderiaceae bacterium | reverse complement strand
TGGATGGACTTGTCCAATCGCTTCGTCTGGATCGTGTTGCTGGTCATGCTGGGTTTCGGCGCCATCGGCTGGGTCGACGACTGGCGCAAGGTGGTGCACAAGAACCCGGAAGGCATGCGCTCGCGCGAGAAATACCTGTGGCAGTCGGTGATCGGCCTGGTCGCGGCGCTGTACCTGGTGTTCAGCATCTCGGAGAACTCCAACCTGCGGGTGCTCGAGCTGTTCCTGACCTGGGTGCGTTCGGGCTTCGACCTGAGCCTGCCGCCCAAGGCCGGGCTGCTGCTGCCGTTCTTCAAGGAGATCAGCTACCCGCTGGGCGTGCTGGGTTTCGTCGTGCTGACCTACCTGGTGATCGTGGGTTCGAGCAACGCGGTCAACCTGACGGACGGACTGGACGGACTGGCCATCATGCCGGTCGTGATGGTGGGTTCGGCGCTGGGCGTGTTCGCCTACGTGACCGGCAGCGCCGTGTTTTCCAAGTACCTGCTGTTCCCGCACATCCCGGGCTCGGGCGAGTTGCTGATCTTCTGCTCGGCGATGGCCGGCGCCGGCCTGGCCTTCCTCTGGTACAACACGCACCCGGCCCAGGTCTTCATGGGCGACGTGGGCGCACTGGCGCTGGGCGGCGCACTGGGCACGATCGCGGTCATCGTGCGCCAGGAGATCGTGCTCGCCATCATGGGCGGCATCTTCGTCGTCGAGGCGATCTCGGTGATGGCCCAGGTGGGTTATTTCAAGTACACCCGGCGCCGGTACGGCGAGGGCCGGCGCCTGCTCAAGATGGCGCCGCTGCATCACCATTTCGAGAAGACCGGCTGGAAAGAGTCCCAGGTCGTGGTCCGGTTCTGGATCATCACCATGTTGTTGTGCCTGGTGGGCCTGTCCACCCTGAAGCTGCGGTGACATCGATGCAGCAGCTGCAAGACGCCAACGTGCTGGTCCTGGGCCTGGGCAGTTCCGGCCTGGCCATGGCCCGCTGGTGCGCGCGCCAGGGCGCGGCATCGGTCACGGTGGCCGATACCCGCGAGACGCCGCCCCAGCTGGCGGCGCTGCGCGAGGCCGTGCCCGCCGCCCGGTTCGTGCACGGCGCACTCGACGCCGCATTGCTGCAACCCGTGCGAGCCGACCTGCTGCTCAAGAGCCCCGGCCTGACGCCGGACCAGGTGGCGGCGGTGGTCGACGCGGCGCGCGCCGGCGGCATTGCGGTGGCCGGCGAACTGGACCTGTTCACGCAGGCGCTGGCCGGGTTGCGCGAAGCGCAGGGTTACGCGCCGCAGATCCTGGCCGTGACCGGCACCAACGGCAAGACGACGGTTGCGTCGCTGACCGCCCAACTGGTCGAACGTGCCGGCAAGACCGTGGCGCTGGCCGGCAACATCGGCCCCACGCTGCTCGACACGCTGGTGCAGCGCCTGGACGACGACAGCCTGCCCCAGGTCTGGGTGATCGAGCTGTCGAGTTTCCAGCTCGCCGACATGGCGGCGCCCGCGCCGCAGGACGCAACGCCGGCGCAGCCGGCGTTCGAACCCACGGCCGCCTGCGTGCTGAACCTGAGCCAGGACCACCTGGACTGGCACGGCGACATGGCGGCTTATGCCGCGGCCAAGGCCCGGATCTTCGGCACGCAGGCGCTGATGGTGCTCAACCGCGACGATCCGGCCGTGATGGCGATGCTGCCGGCACCGGTCAAGGGGCGCGCAGTGCGCCGCAGCACCAGTGTCGGCGCCGGCGTGCCCACGCAGCCGGGCGCATTCGGCCTGGAGAAGGTCAACGGCATGGTCTGGCTGGTACGGGCGCAGGAGCTCGACCCCACGATCAAGCTGCGCAAGGGCCAGGAGCCAGAGGAGTTGCACATGCAGCGCCTGATGCCGGCCGAGGCGCTGCGCATCCGCGGCCAGCACAACGCGGTCAACGCGCTGACCGCGCTGGCGCTGGCGGCCGAGGCCGGCTGCACGCTGGCTCCCGTGTTGTACGGCCTGCGCGAATACCACGGCGAACCGCACCGGGTCGAGTCGGTTGCCGTCGTCGACGAGATCGAATATTTCGACGACAGCAAGGGCACGAACGTCGGCGCCACCGCCGCCGCGCTGGCCGGACTGGGAGCCGAACGCAAGCTGGTGCCCATCCTCGGCGGCGACGGCAAGGGCCAGGATTTCTCGCCGCTGCGCGAGCCGATCCGCCGCGCGGCACGCGCCGTCGTGCTGATCGGCCGCGACGCGCCGGCGATCCGCGCCGCGCTCGAGGGCTGCGGCGTGAAACTGGTCGATGCGCGCGACATGCACCACGCCGTCGACGAGGCCCGGCGCCAGGCCCACGCCGGCGACGCCGTGTTGCTCTCGCCGGCCTGCGCCAGCTTCGACATGTTCGACAACTACGAACACCGCGCACGCGTGTTCGTCGACGCCGTACACGCACTGGCCGAGGACAGCGGCCAGCTGCCACAGGGAGGGATGGCATGAGCGCCACGGCGAATCCCGCAGCGCGCCACCACGCGGAGGTGCGACCATGAGCGCCACCTGGGAGCGCATGCGCGGCTTCGGCGCCAGCCTGTGGCCCCAGGCCTGGACGCGCGGCGAGACGATCCCGGTGCGCCTGGGCCGGGTGCAGCCGGGCAGCCTGCAGGCTCCGGTGCGCCTGCAGAGTTTCGACCAGGTGCTGGTATGGGTCACGGTCGCCTTGCTCGCGTGGGGCCTGGTGATGGTGTATTCGGCCACCATCGCGCTGCCGGACAACCCGAAGTTCGCGCGGTATGCCCACACCCACTTTCTGGTGCGCCACACGTTGTGGCTGGGCGTGGCCTTCGTGACCGCCTTGATCGCGTTCCAGATCCCGGTGGCGACCTGGGAGAAGGCGGCACCCTGGCTGTTTGTCGGCGCCCTGGTGCTGCTGGTCGCGGTGCTGATCCCGCAACTGGGCAAGGGCGTCAACGGCGCGCGGCGCTGGCTGGTGCTCGGGCCGTTCAGTTTCCAGCCCTCGGAACTGGCCAAGTTCGCGGTGCTGCTGTATGCGGCCGACTACATGGTGCGCAAGATGGACGTCAAGGAACGGTTCTTCCGCGCCGTGTTGCCGATGGCGGTGGCGATCGCGGTCGTCGGCGTGTTGCTGCTGGCCGAGCCGGACATGGGCGCCTTCATGGTGATCGCAGTCATCGCGATGGGCATCCTGTTCCTGGGCGGCGTCAATGCGCGCATGTTCTTCCTGATCGCCGCCACGCTGGTGGTGGCGTTCTCGATGATGATCATGTTCAGCGAATGGCGCCGCGAGCGCATCTTCGCGTATCTCGATCCGTGGAGCGCGGAATATGCGCTGGGCAAGGGTTACCAGCTGTCGCATTCGCTGATCGCGATCGGGCGCGGCGAAATCTTCGGCGTCGGCCTGGGCGGCAGCGTCGAGAAGCTGCACTGGTTGCCCGAAGCCCATACCGACTTCCTGCTGGCGGTGATCGGCGAGGAGTTCGGCCTGGTCGGCGTGCTGAGCCTGATCGGCCTGTTCGTCTGGCTGACCCGCCGGATGATCCACATCGGACGCCAGGCCATCGCGCTCGACCGCGTCTTCGCCGGCCTCGTGGCCCAGGGCGTGGGCATCTGGATCGGATTCCAGGCCTTCATCAACATGGGCGTGAACCTGGGCGCCTTGCCGACCAAGGGCCTGACCCTGCCGCTGATGAGTTTCGGTGGCACCGCCATCCTGGTCAACCTGGTGGCGATCGCCGTGGTGTTGCGCATCGACATCGAGAGCCGGCAACTGATGCACGGAGGCAGGCCATGAAGCCGGTCCATCCGCTGTACGACGAAAGCGGTGGTCTGCAGATCACCGGCACCGGCACCGCCGCCATCGATCCCATGGCCACGGCACTGATCACCCAGACCGACACCGGTCGGCGCGTGGGCGACGACGAACCGTCGGCGCCGGCCGCCCCGGCCAGCGCGGGTTCCGCCGGCGCCAAGGCTGCGACGCCGGCCGCGACCGGCCGCCGCACCGTGCTGGTGATGGCCGGCGGCACCGGCGGACACATCTTTCCGGGGCTGGCGGTGGCCCATGAGTTGCGCTCGCGCGGCTGGGACGTGCACTGGCTGGGCGGCAGCGGCCATCCACGCGCGCCGAGCATGGAGAGCCGCCTGGTTCCGCCGCAGGGTTTCGCATTCGAGTCGCTGGACTTCTCCGGCGTGCGCGGCAAGGGCCTGCTGACGCTGGGCCTGCTGCCGCTGCGCCTGCTGCGCGCGTTCTGGCAAAGCATCCGGGTGCTGCGGCGGGTGCGGCCCGACGTCGTCGTCGGACTCGGTGGCTACATCACCTTCCCCGGCGGCATGATGGCCGTGCTGCTGGGCAAGCCGCTGGTGCTGCACGAACAGAATTCGGTCGCCGGCATGGCCAACCGCGTCCTCGCGGGTGTCGCCGACCGCGTCTACACCGCGTTCCCGGACGTGTTGCGCCGCGCGCACTGGGTCGGCAATCCGCTGCGCCAGGCCTTCGTCGACCAGCCCGCGCCGGCACAGCGCTTCGCGGCGCGCAGCGGCCCGTTGCGGGTGCTGGTGGTGGGCGGCAGCCTGGGCGCACGTGCACTCAACGACATCGTGCCGCAGGCGCTGGCGCTGATGCCGGCCGAGCAGCGGCCGATCGTGACCCACCAGAGCGGCAGCAGCCAGATCGACGCCTTGCGCAGCAACTATGCGCAGGCCGGCGTGCAGGCCGAGCTCACGCCCTTCATCGACGACACGGCCAGCGCCTTCGCCGATGCCGACCTGGTGATCTGCCGCGCCGGCGCCAGTACCGTGACCGAACTCGCGGCGATCGGCGCCGCGGCGCTGTTCGTTCCCCTGCCCTCGGCCGTCGACGACCACCAGAGCCGCAATGCGCGTTTTCTGGTCGAGCGTGGCGGTGGCTGGATGATGGCGCAGGCCGAACTCACGCCCGAACGGCTGGCGCAATTCCTGGAACAGGCCACGCGCGAGAACCTGCTGGCCTGCGCATCCGCGGCACGGCGCTGCGCCAAGACCGAGGCCACGGCCCAGGTCGTGCAGGCCTGCGAGGCATTGGTGACATCATGAAACACGCGATCCGTCACATCCATTTCATCGGCATCGGCGGCTCCGGCATGTCGGCCATTGCCGAGGTGCTGCTGGGCCTGGGTTATACCGTCTCGGGCTCGGACATCACGGCCAGCGCCACGCTGCAGCGCCTGGGCAGCCTGGGCATCCGGGTCTTCGTCGGCCACGACGCGGCCCACATCGAAGGCGCCGACGCCGTCGTCGTGACGACCGCCGTGCACGAGGACAACCCCGAGGTGATCGAGGCCCGGGCGCGGCAGATCCCGGTGGTGCCGCGCGCCATCATGCTGGCCGAACTGATGCGGCTCAAGCAGGGCATCGCCATCGCCGGCACCCATGGCAAGACCACCACCACCAGCCTGGTCGCCAGCGTGCTGACCCAGGCCGGGCTGGACCCGACCTTCGTCATCGGCGGCCGTCTCAACAGCGCCGGCGCCAACGCACGCCTGGGCAGCGGCGACTACATCGTGGTCGAGGCCGACGAGTCCGACGCCTCGTTCCTGAACCTGCTGCCGGTGATGGCCGTCGTCACCAACATCGATGCCGACCACATGGCCACCTATGGCCATGATTTCAAGCGCCTGCAGTCGGCCTTCGTCGACTTCCTGCACCGCATGCCGTTCTACGGCACGGCCGTGTTGTGCACCGACGACCCGGCGGTCCGGGAGATCGTGCCCCAGGTCTCGTGCCCGATCACCAGCTACGGCTTCGAGGCCGACGCCCAGGTGCGCGCGGTCGACGTGCGCGCGGTCGGCGGCCAGATGCATTTCACGGTGCAGCGCCGCAACGGCGTGGTGCTGCCCGACCTGCCGGTCGTGCTCAACCTGGCGGGCCGGCACAACGTGCTCAACGCCTTGTCCGCGATCGCCGTGGCGGTGGAACTCAACATCCCCGACGCCGCGGTACAGCAGGCGCTGGCGGGATTCCAGGGCGTCGGGCGCCGGTTCCAGCCGTACGGCGAGGTCGTCGGCAGCCATGGCGGACGTTTCACGCTGGTCGACGACTACGGCCACCACCCGGTCGAAATGGCGGCGACCATCGCGGCGGCCCGCGGCGCGTTCCCGCAGCAGCGCCTGCTGCTGGCGTTCCAGCCGCACCGCTACACGCGCACCCGCGACTGCTTCGACGACTTCGTCAAGGTGATCGGCCAGGTCGACGCGGTGTTGTTGTCCGAGGTGTATCCGGCCGGCGAAACGCCCATCGTCGCGGCCGACGGCCGTGCCCTGGCGCGCGCACTGCGCGTGGCCGGCCAGGTCGAACCGGTGTTCGTCGACGACATCCGCGACATGGCGCAATGCATCCTGGACAACAGCCAGGACGGCGACGTGGTGTTGTGCATGGGCGCGGGATCGATCGGCTCGGTGCCGGCACGGGTGGTGGAACTGGCCGCGGCCGCCGGCACGGCGGCGCAGGAGTTGCCGGCATGACGCAGCAGACCACGACATCCCTGGGCAAGGTCGCCGTGCTGATGGGCGGCGCCTCGGCCGAACACGAGATCTCGCTGCTCTCGGGCGCGGGCGTGCTGCAGGCGCTGCGCGCGCGCGGCGTGGATGCCCATGCATTCGATCCGTCCGAGCGGCCGATGGAGGCCTTGCGCACCGATGGCTTCGCACGCTGCTTCATCGCGCTGCACGGCCGCTTCGGCGAGGACGGCACGGTGCAGGGCGCGCTGGAGCTGATGGGTATTCCGTATACCGGCTCGGGCGTGATGGCCAGTGCGATTGCGATCGACAAGACCATGACCAAGCGCGTATGGATGGCTGAAGGCCTGCCGACACCGGCCTACCGCTTGCTGCGCGCCGGCGACGACCTGCAGCAACTCGCCGCGCTGCCCGAGCGTTTCGGCCTGCCGCTGATCGTCAAGCCGGCACGCGAAGGCTCGTCGATCGGCGTGACCAAGGTGACGGACCGCACGCAGCTGATGGGCGCCATCGAACAGGCCCTGGCCATGGACGCCGACGTGTTGTGCGAGCAGTTCATCTCTGGTGACGAGGTCACCTGCCCCGTGATCGGCACCGGCGACAACGCCCGGGCCCTGCCGGTGATCCGCATCGTCGCGCCCGACGGCAACTACGACTACCAGAACAAGTATTTCACCGACGACACCCAGTACCTCGTGCCCTGCGGCCTGCCGCCCGGCGAGGAGCAGCGGATCCAGCAGCTGGCGCAGCGCGCCTACCGGGTGCTCGGTTGCCGCGGCTGGGGCCGGGTCGACGTGATGATCGACGCCGCGACGCGCGAGCCCAGCCTGCTCGAGATCAACACCTCGCCGGGCATGACCAGCCATTCGCTGGTGCCGATGTCGGCACGTGCGGCCGGCATCAGCTACGAGGACCTGTGCCTGCAGCTGTTGCAGCAGGCCACGCTGGACAACCCGCGCGCCGCTGCGGGAGGACGCTCATGAGCGAAGCCTTCACGCCCCCGTTCGACGTGCGCCTGATGAACATGACGGCCAGCGCGCTGCTGGGCTTGTTCGGGCTGTTCACGCTGGCGGCGCTGGTGCAGTGGGCGGCCCATCACCGGGTGTTCTCGATCACGTCCATCCGCGTCAGCGGCCAGGTGGTGCACAACAACGTGCCGACGCTGCGTGCCAACGTCACGCCCCGGCTGGCGGGCAACTTCTTCACGCTCGACCTGGCCAGCACCCGCCAGACCTTCGAGAACCTGCCCTGGGTGCGGCGGGCGGTGGTGCGCCGGGTGTTTCCGAACCGCATCGCCGTGGAACTGCAGGAACACCAGGCCGTGGCGTACTGGGGCGCCGAGGAAGCCTCGCGCCTGCTCAACGATTTCGGCGAGGTGTTCGAGGCCAACGTCGGCGAGGTCGAGCAGGAGACGCTGCCGCGCCTGGACGGACCGGCCGGCCAGGAGCCGCAGGTGCTGGCGATGTACCAGGCGCTGCAGCCGCTGTTCGCGGCGCTGGAACTGGGCATCGAGGAGCTCGCCCTCAGTGGCCGCGGCGGCTGGACCGTGCGGCTGGACACCGGGGCCGCCATCGAACTGGGCCGCGGCAGCGATGCGGAGGTGATCGCACGCACGAACCGGTTCGTGCGCACCCTGCCCCAGGTCACGTCGCGTTACGACCGTCGCCCCGACGCGGTCGAGACGGCCGACCTGCGGCATGCGGACGGATACGCGCTGCGCCTGCGCGGCGTGAGCACCGTGGTCACCGAGAGTCAGAAGAAATAGCGCAAACAACAGGTATCGATATGGCGAAAGAATACAAGGACCTGGTCGTGGGACTCGACATCGGCACCGCCAAGGTGATGGTGGTCGTGGCCGAGGTCATCCCGGGTGGCAAGCTCAAGCTCGCGGGCCTGGGCGTGGCCCCCAGCACCGGCATCCGCCGCGGCGTCGTGGTCAACATCGACGCCACGGTGCAGAGCATCCAGCTCGCGCTCAAGGAGGCCGAGCTGATGGCCGACTGCAAGATCACGCGGGTCTACACCGGCATCACCGGCAGCCATATCCGCGGCATCAACTCCAGCGGCATGGTCGCGATCAAGGACCGCGAAGTCACGCAGGCCGACGTCGCGCGTGTCGTCGAGACGGCCAAGGCGATCAACATCTCGACCGACCAGCGGCTGCTGCTGGTCGAGCCGCAGGAATTCATCATCGACGGCCAGGACGTCAAGGAGCCGATCGGCATGAGCGGCATCCGACTCGAGGCCAAGGTGCATATCGTGACCGGCGCCCAGAGCGCGGCCGAGAACATCATCAAGTGCGTACGCCGCTGCGGGCTGGAGGTCGAGCAGCTGATGCTCAACCCGCTGGCGTCGAGCCTGTCGGTGCTGACCGACGACGAACGCGAACTCGGCGTGGGCCTGGTCGACATCGGCGCCGGCACCACCGACGTGGCAATCTTCGCCAATGGCGCGATCCGCCATACCGCGGTGATCCCGATCGCCGGCGACCTGATCACCAGCGACATCGCGATGGCGCTGCGCACCCCGACCAAGGACGCCGAGGACGTGAAGATCGACAGTGGCTGCGCCAAGCAGCTGCTGACCGACGCCGAGACCCAGGTCGAGGTACCGGGCCTGGGCGACCGCGGCCCGCGCCTGCTCAGCCGTCAGGTGCTGGCCGGCGTCATCGAGCCGCGGGTCGAGGAAATCTTCGCGCTGGTGCACCAGGTGATGCGCGACTCCGGCTTCGAGGAGGTGTTGTCCTCCGGCATCGTGCTGACCGGCGGCTCCAGCATCATGCCCGGCATGGTGGAGCTCGGCGAAGACATTTTTCTGAAGCCGGTGCGCCGCGGCGTGCCCAAGTATTCCGGCGTGTTGTCCGACATGGTCGCGCAACCACGCGCCGCCACGGTGATGGGCCTGCTCGAGGAAGCGCGCATGGCACGCATGCGTGGCCTCAAGGTGGCGCAAAAGAGCGGCTCGATGCGCAATGCCTTCGGCACGGTCAAGGACTGGTTTGTGGGGAACTTCTGATGGCACGCCTGCACGCATTCATTCGCGGTTGCCCGAGCGGCGACCGCCACGGCAGCAACATGACCTGGCTGGCCCGCGGCAGCCCCCATGACCGATGGCGATGTACGAAACCGCCCGACCCGGGAGGCGGGCAAGAGGCAGAAAAGACGAATTCAGGCAACTGCAACATATTTGGAGAAAAACATGAGCATCGAAATGATTGAGGAAGAGACATTCAACATGGGCACCCAGATCAAGGTGATCGGTGTCGGCGGCGGCGGCGGCAACGCGGTCGAGCACATGATTGCCTGCGACGTGGGCGGCGTCGAATTCATCTGCGCCAACACCGACGCGCAGGCCTTGAGCCGCAGCGCAGCGCACAAGACGATCCAGCTCGGCGTGACCGGCCTGGGCGCCGGCAGCAAGCCGGACAAGGGCCGCGATGCGGCCGAGCAGGCGGTGGAAGAGATCCGCGCCTCGATTGAAGGTGCACACATGTTGTTCATCACCGCCGGCATGGGCGGTGGCACCGGTACCGGCGCGGCGCCGGTGATCGCCCGCGTCGCACGCGAGATGGGCATCCTGACCGTCGGCGTCGTCACCAAGCCGTTCGACTTCGAAGGTGGTCGGCGCATGCTGATTGCCGACAGCGGTCTGTCCGAACTCGAGGTCAACGTCGATTCGCTGATCGTCGTGCTCAACGAGAAGCTGGAAGAAGTGCTGGGTGACGACATCACCCAGGACGAGGCCTTCGCGCATGCCAACGACGTGCTCAAGAACGCGGTCGGCGGCATTGCCGAGATCATCAACGTGCCAGCGCACATGAACGTCGACTTCGAAGACGTGCGCACCGTGATGGGCGAGCCGGGCAAGGCCATGATGGGTACCGCCACCGCCGGCGGCCCCGACCGTGCCCGCATCGCGGCCGAGCAGGCGGTGGCCTGCCCGCTGCTCGAAGGTGTGGACCTGTCCGGCGCCAAGGGCGTGCTGGTGCTGATCACCGCATCCAAGGGATCGCTGAAGTTGTCCGAGTCCAAGCTGGCGATGAACACCATCCGCGCCTTCGCCTCGCCGGACGCGCTGGTGATCTACGGCACCGCCTACGACGACAGCCTGGGCGACCAGATCCGCGTGACCGTCGTGGCCACCGGCCTGTCCCGCCAGGGCCAGCGCCGCACCGCGCCGCCGCTGCAGGTGCTGCGCACCGGCACCGACAACGTGCCGTTCCAGATCCCGACGCTGACCAACCAGGTCAACGGCAACCCGACCGCCGGCGCGGCGCAGGCCGGCAACGGCGTGACGCAGCCCGACTACGGCAGCCTGGGAACCCCGGCGGTCTGGCGTGGTCGTGGTGCGGCGGCGGCCAAGGTGGACGCCTTGTCCAGCGGCGGCATGGACGACTACGAGATCCCGGCGTTCCTGCGCAAGCAGGCGGATTAAGCCCTGCGTCGCACCGGTT
>JBFIDI010000156.1:0-10973 GCA_041581405.1 Burkholderiaceae bacterium | reverse complement strand
TTGGCTTCGGCTTCATTGACCTGGGTGTTGGCCGGCATCGGCACCGGCCCGTAGACGCCCGAGCCGCCTTTCATGATCTTGACGGCCAGCTTGTCGACCGCGCCGGCCTGGCCGGCGTATTTGGCGGCGACTTCCTTGTAGCTCGGCCCGACCAGCTTTTTCTCGAGCGTGTGGCAGCTCATGCAGTTCTTCGCGGAGGCCAGGGCCTGGTCGGCAAATGCCGGAGCGGCGATGGTGGCAGACAGCGCGATCGCCATGCTGGCCCAGGTTGCTTTCATCATGGACTTCCTCTTGGTTGGGTTACAGTTCCTGCGGGCAATTGTAAGTAACGCGGTTGGCCCCTCGTGTCAGCAAATGTGTCGAATTTCTGGGAGAGCGTGATGTATTTTCTGGGCCTGGGCGTGATCCTGCTGGCGATGAAGTACCTGGAGATCGGGCCGGTGGCGGCGTGGAGCTGGTGGTGGGTTCTGTCGCCGTTCGCTCTTGCGGTGGCCTGGTGGGCCTGGGCGGATTCGAGCGGATATACCAAGCGCAAGGCGATGGAACGCGAGGAGGCCCGGCGCCAGGACCGCATCGAGCGGAACAAGCAAGCCATCGGGACCGGCCCGCGCAAGCGGCGCTGACAGGCGCGCGGCCCGCGAGGGCGCCGGCTTGCGGCTTCGCCCGGGAGCCGGGCGCGGCCGACCAAGCCGGCGCGCGCGACCCGGTCCGGTCGATCAGTAGTTGTCCAGCACCGCGCCTTTGCTGGCCGATGCCGCATTGAACGCGAACTTGGCCTGCACGCCGCGCGTGTAGCGCGGGGCAGGTGCCTTCCAGGCCGCGCGGCGCCGCGCGAGTTCGGCATCGTCGACGTTGAGCTGCAGCAGCAACTGGTGCGCGTCGATGGTGATCGTGTCGCCTTCCTCGATCAACGCGATGTTCCCTCCCGCGGCCGCTTCCGGCGCGACGTGGCCGACCACCATGCCCCAGGTGCCGCCGGAGAAACGACCGTCGGTGATCAGGCCGACCGACTCGCCCAGGCCCTGGCCGACCAGGGCGCCGGTCGGTGCGAGCATCTCGGGCATGCCGGGTCCGCCCTTGGGGCCGAGGTATCGCAGCACCATCACGTCGCCGGCGACGATCTTGCCGGCCAGGATGGCGGCCAGCGCCGACTGTTCGTCGTCGAACACCCGGGCCGGTCCGGTGATGACCGGGTTCTTCAGGCCGGTGATCTTGGCCACGCAGCCTTCGGGCGACAGGTTGCCCTTGAGGATGGCCAGGTGGCCCTGGGCGTACATCGGCTTGTCGATCGGACGGATCACGTCCTGGTCGGCACGCGGCACGTCGGGAACGTCCTTGAGCACCTCGGCAATCGTCTGCCCGGTGATGGTCATGCAGTCGCCATGCAGCAGGCCTGCGGCCAGCAGCGTCTTCATGACCTGCGGAATACCGCCGGCCTTGTGCAGGTCCACCGCCAGGTACTTGCCGCTGGGCTTGAGGTCGCACAACACCGGCGTGCGCTGGCGGACGCGCTCGAAGTCGTCGATGGTCCATTCGACGCCGGCGGCGTGGGCGATGGCCAGGAAATGCAGCACCGCGTTGGTCGATCCGCCGGTGGCCATGACGACGGCAACCGCGTTCTCCAGCGCCTTGCGCGTGACGATGTCGCGCGGCTTGAGGCCCAGGCCGATGGCCTTGACCAGCACCTTGGCCGACTCCTTGGCCGAGTTCAGCTTCTCGTCGTGCGGATTGGCCATGGTCGAAGAGTAGGGCAGCGACATGCCCAGCGCCTCGAAGGCCGACGACATGGTGTTGGCCGTGTACATGCCGCCACATGAACCGGTGCCCGGAATCGCGCGGCGCTCGATCTCGAGCAGGTCTTCGTCGGACATCTTGCCGGCGGCATTCTGGCCGACCGCCTCGAACACGCTGACGATGTTCAGGTCCTGGCCCTTGTAGTGGCCGGGCAGGATGGTGCCGCCGTAGACATAGATCGCCGGCACGTTGGCGCGCAACATGCCCATCATGCCGCCGGGCATGTTCTTGTCGCAGCCGCCGACGACGACGACGCCGTCCATCCACTGGCCCTGCACGCAGGTCTCGACGCAGTCGGAGATGACCTCGCGGCTGACGAGCGAATATTTCATGCCTTCGGTGCCCATGGCCATGCCGTCGGAGATGGTCGGCGTGCCGAAGATCTGCGCATTGCCGCCAGCCTCCTCGATGCCGGCCACGGCGGCGTCGGCGAGTTTCTGCAGGCCGCTGTTGCACGGCGTGATCGTGCTGTGGCCGTTGGCCACGCCGATCATCGGCTTGTTGAAGTCGTCCTGCTGGTAACCCATCGCGTAATACATGGAGCGATTGGGGGCGCGCGACTTGCCTTCGGTGATGTTCTTGCTGCGGGTATTGAGTTCGACGGGCTTGGTTGCCATGGCTTGCTTGTCTCTCGGTCGGGTTGATGGTCTCCGGCAGCCGCGCGCGGCGCGGCAGGTGCGGGTGCAGACCCGAGAGTATGCGCGCAGAGACTAAGTTGCACCAATATACTTTCCGCTGCTTTCTGATTCACGTTGCATATGAGTGACCGTCCCATCGACCTGCGCCTGTGGCGCCAGTTCCTCGCGGTGGCGCAGGAACTGCACTTCGGGCGTGCGGCCCGGTCGCTGCACATGACGCAGCCGCCGCTGACGCAGGGCATCGCCCAGCTCGAGTCGCTGCTCGGCGTGCAGCTGTTCGAGCGCACCAAGCGCCAGGTGCGGCTGAGCGTGGCCGGAGCCGCCTTGTTGCCCAAGGTCCGCGACCTGCTGGCGCGCGCGCACGACCTGCCGTCGCTGGCGCGTGCGGCCGCCGGCGGCGAGGCCGGTCGCCTGCGGCTGGCCTTCGTGTCCACCGTCGGTTACACCTCGCTGCCGCGCTGGGTGCGCGGTTTCCGAGACGCCTTCCCCGGCGTGTTGCTCGAGCTGAGCGAAGCCACCGGCGATGTGCAGGCCGAAGCCTTCGAGCGCGGCGACATCGACGCCGGCTTCGTGCTGCATGCGCCCGGTTTCGCTCCGCCCGAGCGCATCAGCCTGCGCGTGAGCTCCGAGCCGCTGACGCTGGCGCTGCCGGCGCAGCATCCGCTGGCCATGCGGGCGGCAGCGCCCCGGCTGCACGAGGCGCTGGCATGCCCGCTGGTGATCTTCCCCCGGCGCATCGCGCCGTCCTTGCACGATGCCATCTTCGGCCTGTACCATCGCGCCGGCGCCGTGCCCGTGGTGGCGCAACAGGCCAACCAGATGCAGACCATCGTGAACCTGGTCTCGGCGGGGCTGGGTGTCGCCTGGGTGCCCAGGAGCGTGCGGCAGTTCCAGCGCTCGGGCGTGATGTACCGGGACGTCGGCGTCCGCGAACCGTCCGGCCGCGGGCCGGGCGGCACGGGCACGCACTGCGAGACCAGCCTGGTATGGCGGGGCGACAACGACAACCCGGCCCTGGCGCGTTTCGTCGCGTATGTGCAGGCGCACCCCGACGAGCCCGATACGAGCGAGGCGGGCTGACGCCGGTCCGTCCCCGGCCCGCGGCGGGGCATGGCGCGGCGTGCACAATGCGGCGCATGCTGATTCATCCCGATATCGACCCCGTCGCCCTGCAACTGGGCCCGATCGCCGTGCACTGGTACGGCCTGACCTACCTGGCGGCCTTTGGCCTGTTCATGCTGCTGGGGCATCTGCGGCTGCGCCACGAGCCGTTTGCGTCGCTGCGCGGCGATGGGGGCTGGGGCCGCCGCGACGTGGAGGACATCCTGTTCCTGGGGGTGGTGGGCGTCGTGCTCGGCGGGCGGCTGGGGTATTGCCTGTTCTACAAGCCGCTGTATTACCTGGCGCATCCGCTGGAAGTCTTTGCGGTCTGGCAGGGCGGCATGAGTTTCCACGGGGGCCTGCTGGGTGTCATCGCGGCCATGGTCTGGTTTGCGTATTCGCGCCGCCGGCCGTTCTGGCAGGTGGCCGACTTCGTCGCGCCCTGCGTGCCGACCGGCCTGGCCGCGGGGCGCGTCGGCAACTTCATCAATGGCGAGTTGCCGGGCCGCCTGGCGGACCCGGACCTGCCCTGGGGCATGGTGTTTCGCGGCGCCGGCGACCTGCCGCGCCATCCGTCGCAGGTCTACCAGTTCCTGCTCGAAGGCCTGTTGCTGTTCGTGCTGTTGTGGCTGTATGCGCGCAAGGAGCGCGCAACCGGACGCGTGGCTGCGGCCTTCCTGGTCGGTTACGGCGTGTTGCGATTCATCGCCGAGTTTTTCCGCGAGCCCGATGCGCATCTCGGCCTGTTGTCGCTGGGCATGAGCATGGGCCAGTGGTTGTGTATTCCGATGGTGCTGGCCGGCGCCGGCCTGTGGTGGTGGGCTGGCGTGCACCGCGCGAAGTGGCCGCGTTGAGCGGCAGCGGCCGTGCCGGCGCCGGCCATCTGCCGGGGGGCCGGGCGTTGTCCCTAGAATCGGGCATCAGCCGGAACCCTGTGCGTTCCGGTCTTCCCCATCACCGCGCATGCCACTCACGACCACCGATGTCCCGCTCCGAACCCCGTCGCGATGTCGCGGCCGCGTGCCTGCGCCGAGCCTGACCTGGAGCCTGCAAGCATGACGACGTCGAACTGGATTCTGGACAAGGTCAGCCGGCTGATGTCGCAGGCGCAGGCCGAGGCGCAAGCCGAACAGGCCAAGACCACGTCCGGTCCGGGTCCCGCGCGTTCGCTCGATGCGCGGCTCGACGGTGTCGTACGCAAGGGGGACGAGGCCTTGTCGCCGCGCGAATTGCGGCGCATCCTGGGCGAACTGCAGTCCGTCGTCGACAGCCGCGTCAGCGAGGCCGAGGCGGGGCGCCGGGCCAGCGTGATCGCGCAGTGGTACGACAAGGCCTCCGCGCCCGAACGGATCGACTGCATGTTCCTGATGAACGACAAGTTCGCGCATGACCCGCAGGCGATCCATGCGGCGCGCGCCGAATACGAGGCCGCCCAGGGTACGTCCGAGCAGGGCCATGCGGAGATCCGGCTGCGCCAGGCGCTGGAGTCGCCCCGCACCCGCCTGTTGCAGCGTTTTGCCGGGTTTGCGCAGGGCATGCGCTTCCTGGTGAACCTGCGCGCCGAACTGCTGCCGCTGCTGCGCACCCACAAGGGCCTGGTGGCGCTCGATGCCGAACTCGAAAGCCTGTTCTCGAACTGGTTCGACGTCGCGTTTCTCGAACTGCGTCGCATCAGCTGGGATTCGCCGGCCTCGCTGATCGAGAAGCTGATCCGCTACGAGGCGGTGCACGCGATCCGCAGCTGGGCCGACGTCAAGAACCGCCTGGACAGCGATCGCCGTTGCTACGGTTTCTTTCATCCGCACATGCCCGACGAGCCGCTGATCTTCGTCGAGGTGGCCCTGCTCGACCAGATGGCCGACAGCATGGCGCCGCTGCTCGACGAGTCGGCATCGGCCGCGGACCTGGACAAGGCCACGACGGCGATCTTCTATTCGATCAGCAACACCCAGGTCGGACTGCGCGGCGTGAGTTTCGGCGATTCGCTGATCAAGCGTGTCGTCGAGGCCTTGCAGGGCGAGTTTCCGCGGCTCAAGACCTTCGCCACGCTGTCGCCCATTCCGGGCCTGCGCGCGTGGCTGGGTCGCAACATCGACGCAATGCTGGACAAGGCCGGCGCCAAGGCACGCCAGCGCCTGGCCCAGGCACTGGCCGTGGAGCCCGATGCGCTGACCGGCGAGTCGGTGCTGGCCGGCTTCGATGCGGCGGCCGAACTCGACGACAAGTCGCCCGTGCGCAAGATGCTGCTGCAATGCGCCGCCCAGTACCTGCTGGAGACCGGCAAGGGTGGTCGCTCGGTCGATCCGGTGGCGCGGTTCCACCTGGGCAACGGCGCGCGCATCGAGCGGCTCAACTGGATGGCCGACGGCTCGCCCAAGGGCATCAAGCAGTCCTGCGGCCTGATGGTGAATTACCTGTACGACCTCAAGCGGCTGGACAAATACCGCAGCCAGCTGGCGCAGGGCAGGATCCCGACCTCGAGCGCGCTCGACGCGCTGGCGTTCTAGGCGCCGCGAACGACCGCGCTTCATCAAGGACGACACGCACGGTGCCTGCAGAAGTACGCTTCGAGACCGAGGGGGCGTTGGCCGTGGTCACGCTGAGCCAGGGTGCGCGTTTCAATGCCATGTCGCTGGCCATGTGGGAGCAGTTGCGCGCCGCCTTCGCCTCGGTGGCCCGGGACCCGGCGCTGCGTTGCGTCGTCGTGCGCGGTGCCCATGGGCATTTCTGCGCCGGCGGCGATATCGCCGAATACCCGGCCTTCCGTTTCGATGCGCAGCGCCTGCGCGACTTCCACGAGAACACGGTGTGGGGTGCCTTGCAGGCCATGCTCGACTGCGACCTGCCGGTGCTCGCGCAGATCGACGGCAACTGCATGGGCGCCGGGCTGGAGATCGCCAGTTGTTGCGACATCCGCATTGCCGGCGCGTCGGCACGGTTCGGTGCACCGATCGCCCGCCTGGGTTTTCCGATGGCGCCGCGCGAACTCGACCTGGTGCTGCGCGCCGCCGGTGCGAGCGCGACCCGCGAGGTGTTGCTGGAGGCCCGGGTGCTCGATGCGCAACGCATGCTGCAGCTCGGTTTTCTCAGCCGCTGCGTGCCGGATGCCGACGTGGCCGATGCGGTCGCGCAGGCACACCAGCGCATCATGGCGCTGGCGCCGCAGGCCGCCCGCATGCACAAGCGCATGTTGCGCGTATTGCAGGGCGATGCGACACCGGGCCCGCACGACGACACCGACGGCGCGGCGCGGGGCATCGATCGCCGGGACCGGTTGCAGGCGCTGGTGGCACAGGCCTACGACTACGCCGACACGCCCGAGCATCGCGAGGGCATCACCGCTTTTCTTGCCAAACGCACGCCGCAATTCTGAAACGTCCTTCGATCCGATCGACACGTCCTGATCCCACGCCATGAAGCCTGCCGCCATCTCCTCCTTGTCCGACCGCAACCTGTTCGACGCGCTGCGCGAGGCCTTCCCGCCCGATCTCGATGCGATCGCGATCGAGACGGACAACGGCCTGTGCTACAGCTGGCGCGACCTGGACCGCGCCACCGCGATGATGGCCAACCTGCTGCAGGGGCTGGACCTGCCGCCGGCATCGCGGATCGCGGTGCAGGTCGACAAGTCGGTCGAGGCCGCCATGTTGTACCTGGCCACGCTGCGCGCTGGCCACGTGTTCCTGCCGCTCAATACCGCCTACCAGAGTGCGGAGATGGAATATTTCATCGGCAACGCCGAACCGGCGGTCGTGGTCTGCAGCCGGCGCAACTTCGGCTGGGTCAGCCAGCTCGCGTTCAAGGCCGGTACCGGCCACGTGTTCACGCTCGACGACGATCGCACCGGCTCCCTGCTCGAGCGTGCCGGTGCCTGTTCCGACCGCCATGCCACCGTTGCGCGCCGCGGCGACGACCTGGCGGCGATCCTGTACACCAGCGGCACGACCGGGCGCAGCAAGGGTGCCATGCTCAGCCATGCCAACCTGCTGAGCAATGCGCTGGTGCTGCGCGACGCCTGGGGCTGGCGCACACCTGCCGACGGGGGTGACGTGCTGATCCATTCGTTGCCGATCTTTCACGTGCACGGCCTGTTCGTGGCCCTGCACGGCGCGTTGATCAACGGCAGCCCGTTGTTGTGGCAGTCGCGTTTCGATCCGGCCTGGGTCGTGGCCAACCTGCCGCGCGCGACGGTCTTCATGGGCGTGCCGACGATGTATGTCCGGCTGCTGGCCGACCCGGGCCTGAACCCGCAGCAGTGCCGCGCGATGCGCCTGTTCATCTCGGGCTCCGCGCCCCTGCTGCTGGACACCTTTGCGCAGTGGCAGCAACGCACCGGCCACACCATCCTCGAGCGTTACGGCATGTCCGAAACCATCATGCTGACCTCCAATCCGTACGATCCGGCGCAGGGCGAGCGTCGCGGCGGCACGGTCGGTTTCCCGCTGCCGGGCGTGGCCTTGCGCGTGTGCGACGACGCGGGCCAGCCGGTGACGGCGGGGGAGGTGGGCGGCATCCAGGTCATGGGGCCCAACGTGTTCGGCGGCTACTGGCGCATGCCCGAAAAGACACGGGAGGAGTTCACGGCCGACGGATTCTTCAAGACCGGCGACGTCGGGCGTATCGACGCCGACGGTTACGTGACCATCGTCGGGCGCAGCAAGGACCTGATCATCAGTGGTGGCTACAACGTCTACCCGGCCGAGGTCGAGGCCTTCATCAACGACATGGCGGGTGTGGCCGAAAGCGCGGTGGTCGGCGTGCCGCATCCCGATTTCGGCGAGGTCGGCGTGGCCGTGGTCACGGCCCGGCCCGGCGCCACGCTCGACGGCGCGGCGATGCTGGCCGAACTCAAGGGGCGGCTGGCCAACTTCAAGGTGCCCAAGCGCTGCTTCGTCGTCGACGACCTGCCGCGCAACGCCATGGGCAAGGTGCAGAAGAACCTGCTGCGCGAACAACACAAGGGTCTGTTCGCGCCCGCCTGAGGCGGGACGCCGACAGGCCGGCTCCGGCTTCGACCACGCGAGGGTCGAAGCGGCGAGGCGCTGGGTCAGCGCAGGACCAGCACCGGGATGTGCGAGTGGGTCAGCACGAGCTGGGTTTCGCTGCCCAGCAACAACCGCTTGACGCCGCGCCGGCCGTGCGATGCCATCACGATCAGGTCGCACTTCTGCTTCTTCGCGGTGGCGATGATGGCCTCCGATACCAGGTCGGACTTGACGGTGACACCCTTGGCCTTGACGCCCTTGGCCATTGCCGTCTTCTTGACGCCGTCGACGATGGCCTGTGCCGCGTCGGCCCATTGCTTCTCGATGCGTGCCACTTCGCCGGCCTGGACCGCCATGCCGCCCTCGAAGTAGGTCATGGGATAACGCGCGACGACCTTGAGCACCACGAGTTCGGCGCCCGCCAGCCCGGCCAGGGCGATGGCGCTGGAGACGGCCTTGCGGGACAGGTTGGATCCGTCCGTGGCGACAAGAATTCGCTGGTACATGTTGACTCCTCGGGTGTTGTTGATTGATGGTTGAAGAATAGCCGCGTGTTGCCCTGACGTCTTGATGCAGATCAAGACACAGCGGCATGGCCCGGTTAAGCTCGGGTCCCATGTCCAGTGCCATTGTGGCGACGCCCGAGCCGACAGGCAATGTTTCACTTGCCGATCTCCGTGTGCCCGGGACGCGGCAGGCGAGCGACCACGCGCTCGACGCCATGCAGTTGCTGGACGACCCGCAGGAGTGGGAGGCCTTCAGTTGCCCGAGCGCGAACGCGCCGGGCCTGGTCGAGTCGAACCTGGTCGTCGACGGCATCACCTGCGCGGCCTGCGCGGTCACGATCGAGCAGGCCTTGCGGGCCGTGCCCGGCGTGGTCCGTGCCGATGTCAGCGCGGCCTCGCGCCGCGCGACCGTGTCCTGGTCGCCGGACGTCGTCAAGCCCTCGGGCTGGATGGGCGCGATCCGCAAGGCCGGCTACGTTCCGCTGCCGGCGAACAACGCCAGCGCACGCGCCGCGCGGTTGCAGGAAAGCCGCACCGCCTTGTGGCGCTGGCTGGTGGCCGGCCTGTGCATGATGCAGGTGATGATGTACGCCTACCCGGCCTACGTCGCCTTGCCCGGCGACCTGAGCATGGAGTCGGAGCGGCTGTTGCGCTGGGCATCGTGGGTGCTGACGCTGCCGGTGATGCTGTTCTCCTGCGGGCCGTTCTTCCGCTCGGCGCTGCGCGACCTGGTCCAGCGGCGCGTGAGCATGGACCTGCCGGTGGCCATCGCCCTGGTGATCACCTTTGCCGTCAGCACGGCCGGCACCTTCGATCCGGCCGGGGCCTTCGGGCGCGAGGTGTATTTCGACTCGCTGACGATGTTCGTCTTTTTCCTGCTGACGGGGCGTTGGCTCGAGCTGCGCCTGCGCGACCGTACCGCCGGTGCGCTGGAGGCGATGGTCAACCGCATGCCCGATGCGGTGCAGCGTCGGCGTGCCGACGGCGAGTTCGAGCCCGTCGTCGTGCGCCGCCTCGTGGTCGGCGACGTGATCCGCGTGTTGCCGGGCGAGGCCATCGCCGCCGATGGCGTGATCACGCAGGGCTCGACCATGGTGGACCAGGCCTTGCTGACCGGCGAGTCCAAGCCGGTGGCCCGTGCCGCCGGCGCGCAGGTCATCGCCGGCAGCTTCAACCTGGCCGGTGTGATCGAGGTCCGGGTCGAGAAGGCCGGTGCCGATACCCGGTTCGCGTCGGTGCTGGCGTTGGTGCGCAGCGCCTCGGCGACCAAGCCGCGCCTGGCCCAGCTGGCTGACCGTATTGCCAAGCCGTTCCTGGTCGTCGTGTTGCTGGCCGCGGCGGCGGCAGCGGGCTACTGGTGGTCGGCCGGTGCGGGTCATGCCTTGATGGTGGCTGTGGCGGTGCTGGTCGTGACCTGTCCGTGTGCCTTGTCGCTGGCCACGCCGACCGCCATGCTCGCCGCCGCCGGCAACCTGGCCCGGGGCGGGGTGCTGGTGCGCCGCCTGCAGGCCCTCGAGGCGCTGGCGGCGGTCGACACCGTGGTGTTCGACAAGACCGGTACGCTGACGCGCGACGGCCTGCGGCTGGGCGCGGTACGCGTGCGCGAGGGCCTGTCGCGCGAACAGGTGCTGGCCATGGCCGCGGCGCTGGCCCGGCAGTCCCTGCATCCGGTGGCGCGCGCGCTGGTGCGGGCGGCGGGCCAGCCAGGCCAGCCGCCGGCCTGGCGAGCCGATGCCGTCACCGAACATGCGGGCCAAGGCGTGACGGGGCTGCTGCAGCCGTGCGACGGGACGACACCGGCGCGGTCCGTGCGGCTGGGCAGCCGCGTGTTCTGCGATCTGCCCCGGGAGGGCGAGCACGGCGGTTCGACGCACCTGGCCGATGCCTCCGGCTGGCTGGCGAGTTTCGAGTTGCACCAGGACCTGCGCGCGGACGCCGCCGACACGGTC
>JBFIDI010000155.1:0-11049 GCA_041581405.1 Burkholderiaceae bacterium | reverse complement strand
TGCGTGCCATGTGCGTGCCTTCAGGAAATGGGCGATGGATCAAAGAATGTTGAGCGCCTTGAAGGTATCGCCGCGGGCGATACGCTGGGCGGCAAACTTGAGCCGCTGGGCATGGACGATGGCCTTGAGGTCAAACAGGGCGCGCTCGAACAACTCGTTGATTATAACGAAGTCGAACTCCCGGGCATGGGCCATTTCGCTGGCGGCGTTCTGCAGTCGCAGTTCGATCACCTCCGCCGTGTCCTCGGCGCGGCGCTCCAGACGCGAGCGCAACTCCTCCCAGCTGGGGGGCAGGATGAAGATCAGCACGGCATTGGGAAAGATGCGCTTGACCTGGATCGCACCCTGGAAATCGATCTCCAGCACCACGTCGGAGCCCTGGTCCATCAACTGGGCGATGGCCTGGCGCGAGGTGCCGTAGCGATGGCCATGGACTTCGGCCCATTCGACGAAGCCATCCGCCTTGATCATGGCGTCGAACTCGGCCGTCGAGACAAAGAAGTATTCGCGGCCGTTCTTTTCCTGTCCCCGCGGTGCCCGCGTGGTGTGGGAGATGGACGGCTTGACATGGGAGTCGAGCTCCATCAATGCCTTGACGAGGCTGGATTTGCCGGCTCCACTGGGGGCGGCGACGACAAAAAGGTTTCCGGGGTAGTCCATGAGGGGGTCTTGCGTTGCACGCCCGGGGTACGTCAACCGAACCCGGGGCGAGGCGCCTATTCTATGTTTTGCACCTGTTCGCGCATCTGCTCGATCAACACCTTCATGTCGACCGAGATATGCGTGAGCTCGAGAGCCGCCGACTTCGAGCCCAGGGTGTTGGCCTCGCGGTGCAGTTCCTGGATCAGGAAGTCCAGCCGCTTGCCGATCTCTCCGCCCTTGTTGAGCAGCCGCTCGAGCTCGTCGAGGTGCGACTCGAGCCGGGTGATTTCCTCGGCCACGTCGATGCGGATCGCAAATGCGGTTGCTTCCGACAACGCACGGTCCTGGGCCGCCTCGGTGGTCGATGGGGTGCCGGCGCCCTGGGTCGACTGCATCGCGTCGTTCCAGCGGTCGAGGAAACGCTGGCGCTGGGCGGCAACCAGTTGCGGGACCAGCGGCGCCGCCTGCCGGGCCAGGCCGCGGATCTCGCCCAGCTTGTCGATCAGCGTGGCGGCCAGCCGGGCGCCTTCGCGCTTGCGCGCCTGGAGCAGTTCGCGCAGGGTCTTCTCGGCCAGCGCCGTCATTTCGGCGCGCCAGTCCCGTGGTCCCGATTGTTCGGTCGAGGCCAGGCGCAACACGTCGGACACCCGCAGCGGCTGCACGTCGGGCAGCCAGGCCTGGATGTTGTCCTGCATCGAGGCCAGGCGCTGCAGCAGCCGCGCCGATGGCTCGGTCACCGTGTGGGCCGTGCCGGATTCGACGGTGGCCCGGACCTCGACCTTGCCGCGTTTGAGTTGCGCGGCCAGCATGTCGCGCAGCATCGGCTCGAGCGGCCGCAGTTCCTCCGGAAGCCGGAACGACAAGTCCAGGAAGCGGCTGTTGACGGAGCGGATCTCGAGTCCCAGCCAGCTCCCGCCGGCAGCCTTGGCCTCCGGGCCGGGCGCCGCTGCGGCACCGCTGCTTTGGCCCGCTGCGTAGCCGGTCATACTGTAAACTGGCATCGAATTGTTTCTTCCTGTCGGTCTAGAGAGTTACGTGGGGGGGCCCAGCGCACCGTACGTCGGTGCTTGCCGCAACCCATTGCAAAGGTATGTCGAAGGTCAAACCCGCTGCGTTGCCACCCGATACCATGATTGGCGGATACCGCATTATCCGCAAAGTGGCTGCGGGCGGTTTCGGCGTAGTCTATCTGGCGCTCGATTCCGAAGGCCAGCAGGTCGCGGTCAAGGAATACCTGCCCGCTTCGCTGGCATCGCGTTCCGCAGGCGAACTGGCGCCGCAGGTTCCTCCCGAGAAGTTGTCCCTGTACCGACTCGGCCTCAAGAGTTTCTTCGAAGAAGGCCGTGCCCTGGCCCAGATCTCGCACCCGTCGGTCGTCAGCGTGATGAACTTCTTCCGCGAGAACGAGACCGTCTACATGGTGATGAACTACCTCGAGGGCGCTGCCCTGCAGGACTTCATCATCACCGCGCGGGACCAGAAGCAGCCCAAGGTGTTTCGCGAGTCGACCATCCGGTCGCTGTTCGACGAGATCCTGCGCGGCCTGCGCATCGTGCACCAGCACAAGATGCTGCACCTGGACATCAAGCCGGCCAACATCTTCATCACCGATGACAACAAATCGGTGCTGATCGATTTCGGCGCCGCGCGCGAGGTGCTGAGCAAGGAAGGCAACTTCATCCGCCCGATGTACACGCCGGGCTTCGCAGCGCCTGAGATGTACCGCCGGGACTCGTCGATGGGTCCGTGGACCGACATCTACGCCATCGGCGCGTGCATGTATGCGTGCATGCAGGGTTACCCGCCGAACGAGGCACCGCAGCGGCTCGAGAAGGATCGCATCGCCACCGCGTTGACCCGTCTGCGCGGCATCTACTCCGACAACCTGATCGAGGTCGTCGAATGGTGCATGGCGCTCGATCCGCTGTCGCGGCCGCAGTCGGTGTTCGCGTTGCAAAAGGAGCTCAGCCGGGAAGGCGAGCGTCGATACACCAAGCTGTCGGTCGCGGAAAAAGTGCGGCTGCAGTTTGACACCATGGTCACGGACTCCAAGAAAAGCGGCAAGGCGCTGGCGAGTTCGGTGGTCAAGCCCAAATGAAATTTTCCGTATTCCAGGTCAGTCGCAAGGGTGGTCGCCAGCTCAACGAAGACCGCATGGGCTATAGCTATACCCGCAGTTCGGGCATCTTGCTGCTGGCCGACGGCATGGGTGGCCATCCCGAGGGCGAGGTCGCCGCGCAGCTGGCGTTGCAGGCCATGTCGGCGCTGTACCAGAAGCAGGCCACACCGGTGATCGAGGACGTCACCGCATTCCTGACCTCGGCCATCATGGCCGCGCATCGCCAGATCATCAAGTACGCGATCGAAAAAGGCATGCTCGACACGCCGCGCACCACGGTCGTGGCCGCCGTCGTGCAGAACGGGACGGCGAGCTGGGTGCATTGCGGCGATTCGCGCCTGTACCTCGTGCGCAAGGGCCAGCTGGTCGTGCGCACGCGGGATCACTCCTACCTGGAGCAGCCGCCCAAGGGCCACACGCCGACGCGGCTGTCCGAACACACGAACCGCAACATCCTGTTCACCTGCCTCGGTTCCCCGGCCAAGCCGCTGTTCGACATCGCCGGCCCGGTTGCGTTGCAGCAGGGCGACAAGCTGATGTTGTGCTCCGACGGCCTGTGGGGCACCTTGTCCGACGACGAGATCGTGGAGCAGCTCGATGCCGGCGTCGTCGGCGAAACCGTGCCCGCCATGGTCGACATGGCGTTGCAGCGCGCCGGCGCCACCAGCGACAATGTCACCGTGATTGCGCTCGAGTGGGAAACCCCGGACGCGCCCGCTCCCTCGGACAACGACGACACGACCGTCAAGATCGAGGACAGCGTCTATACCAGCACGGTGCAGTCCGGCGGTCTGGACGCCGACGAAGACGAGCTCGACGACGCCGCCATCGAGCGCTCGATCGCCGAGATCAACGAAGCCATCCGACGCTCCGCGGCCAAACGGCGCTAGGCGTGCCGGGTGGCCTGACCACCCCTTTTGACTGGAACCTTCCCATGACCGACAAACCACGCAGCGGCGGACGAGCCGCCGGACAACTTCGACCCATCCGCCTGACGCGCGGCTTCACCATCCATGCCGAAGGCTCGGTGCTGGTCGAATTCGGCGCGACCAAGGTGTTGTGCACCGCATCGGTCGAAGAAAAAGTGCCACCGCACAAACGCGGCAGCGGTGAAGGCTGGGTCACGGCCGAATACGGCATGTTGCCGCGATCCACGCATACCCGCAGCGACCGGGAAGCGGCACGCGGCAAACAAAGCGGGCGTACGCAGGAGATCCAGCGCCTGATCGGCCGGTCGATGCGTGCCGTGTTCGACCTGGGCAAGCTCGGAGAACGCACCATACAGCTCGACTGCGACGTGCTGCAGGCCGACGGCGGCACACGCACCGCGAGCATCACCGGTGCGTACGTCGCGGCCCATGACGCGGTGTCGCGCCTGATCGAGAGCGGCAAGCTCGCGCAGTCGCCGATCACCGCCCAGGTGGCGGCCATCTCGGTGGGCATGTCCGACGGCAAGGCCTTGCTCGACCTGGACTACGGCGAAGACTCCTCCTGCGACACCGACATGAATGTCGTGATGACCGGCGCCGGCCATTTCGTCGAGGTCCAAGGCACGGCCGAGGGCGCGGCGTTCTCCCGCTCCGAGATGGACGCGATGCTGGCCATGGCCGAGAAAGGCATCGTGGAACTGATGGAACTGCAGAGCGCGTGCCTGTCGGCATGATGCGGCGCGGCCACCAATATCGCGCGCCTGGCCCGTGGAGGAGATTGGCATGACACCACCGACCATCGTGCTGGCATCGAACAACCGCGGCAAGCTCGACGAACTGCAAATTCTGCTCGAGCCCCTGGGGTACAAGCTGGTGTGCCAGGCCGACCTCGGCATCCCCGAGGCCGAGGAGCCTTTTCGCACCTTTGTCGAGAACGCGCTGGCCAAGGCGCGCCACGCTGCGCTGCACAGCGGCTTGCCCGCGCTGGCCGATGACGCAGGCCTGTGTGTCGACGCCTTCGGCGGCCTGCCCGGCGTCGACACCGCGTTTTACGCCACGCAATTCGGTTATGCCAAGGGCGACGACAACAACGTACGTGCCTTGCTCGAGCAGATGCAGGGTGTCGACAACCGCCGTGCCGCCATGGTCTCGACCCTGGTGGCGGTGCGCAGTGCCCAGGACCCCGAGCCGCTGATCGCCAGCGGCCGCGCCAGCGGCGAGATTGCGCGCCAGCCCATGGGCAGCAACGGGTTCGGCTTCGACCCGGTGATGTGGCTGCCCGAGTTCGGCCAGACCTTTGCGCAGCTGCCGGTGGCCATCAAGAATGCCAACAGCCATCGCGGCCGGGCGGCCCGGCAGATGGTCGAACTCATCCGCGAACGCTGGAGCGACTGAACCATGGCTGCGCCGGACCTGGCCCACCTGATGCGCCCGGGCAGCCTGCAGCTCAGCGCCTTGCCGCCGTTGTCGCTGTACGTGCACCTGCCGTGGTGCCTGAAGAAATGCCCGTATTGCGATTTCAACTCGCACGAATTCGCAGGGCCCGATTTGCCCGAGCAGCGTTATGTCGACGCGGTCGTGGCGGACCTGGACGCGTCGCTGCCCCTGGTCTGGGGCCGCACCGTGCACAGCATCTTCATCGGCGGCGGCACGCCCAGCCTGTTCTCGCCGCAGGCCATCGACCGCCTGCTGGCCGATGTCCGGGCGCGCTTGCGGCTGTCGCCGGCATGCGAGATCACGCTCGAGGCCAATCCCGGCACCTTCGAGCGCGACCGCTTCCGCGCCTTCCGGCAGGCCGGCGTGACGCGCCTGTCGGTCGGCGTGCAGAGCTTCAACGACCGGCACCTGCAGGCGCTGGGCCGGGTGCATGACCGGGCCCAGGCCCTGGCGGCCATCGAGGAGGCCGCGCAGGCCTTCGACACCTTCAACCTCGACCTGATGTATGCGCTGCCCGGGCAGACGCAGGCCGAGCTCGAACAGGACCTTGCCACCGCGCTGGACCTGGCCACGCCGCACATCTCGATCTACCACCTGACGATCGAGCCCAACACCTATTTCGCCAAGTTCCCGCCCGTGGTGCCGGACCAGGACACCGCGTACGACATGCTCGACACGATCAGCGCGACGACGCGCGAACGGGGCTTGCAGCGCTACGAGGTGTCGGCCTATGCGCGCGAGGGCCACCGCTGCTGGCACAACCTGAACTACTGGCAGTTCGGCGACTATCTCGGCATCGGTGCCGGCGCGCACGGCAAGCTCAGTTTTGCGCATCGGGTCGTGCGCCAGGTGCGCCACCGCGAGCCGCGCCTGTACATGGACAAGGCGCTCGCGGGCGATGCCGTTGCCATGCACACCGAGGTGGCGCGCAACGACCTTCCGTTCGAGTTCATGCTCAATGCCTTGCGCCTGCGCGAGGGTTTCGAGCTGGCGCATTTCACCGAACGCACCGGCCTGGCGATCGGCGCCATCGGCGCCGCGCTGGACGAGGCCGAGCGGCGCGGCCTGCTCGCGCGCGACCTGCACCGGGCCTGGCCCACGGAGCGGGGCTTCGACTTCCTCAGCGACCTGCAAGGCCTGTTCCTGGCCGACGCCGAGCCGGGCTGAACCGTTGTCATGGCCGTCGGGTCGGCGGTATAGTGGCCAGGCAACTCCGCAGGGCATCGCATGTTCTCGATCTACGGTCCGACCGGGCGTGAGTTCAAAGGCACGCTGGAGCAGATGCGCCGGGTCAACCAGGTGCACGCGGCGGATCGCGCGCGCGCCATCGAGCCCAGTGCGCGCGATGGCCACGACAGCGCGGTGCGCGAGGCGGTCGAATTCGGCGCGCCCCTGACCGCAACCGCGGCCGCGCCCACGCCCCATCGCGCCGCCGCGGCCGCGTATGCCGCCAGCCAGCAGCCGGTGCACCATGCCTGGCATGAACTGCTCGTCTCGGAGGTGATGCACGCCCCGGTGCTGACCGTGCGTGCGGACAGCCGCGTCGACGATGCGCTGCGCCAGATGGTGTTGCAGGGCCGCGGCCAGGCGCCGGTGGTCAATGCGCAAGGCGTGCTGGTCGGCATGGTCACGCGCACGGAGCTGCTCGGTTTCGTCCAGTGGGGCGAAGCGGAGGCCGCACCGCAGGCCTGGGCCGGCTGGCGCGCGCAAGCGGTCCAGTCGGTGATGCTCACGCCGATTCCCAGTGTCTCGCGCGGCGCCGACATGCGCCGCGTGGCGCGCGCGCTGCTCGACAGCGGCCTGCCGGGTCTTCCCGTGGTGACGGACGAAGGGCAGGTCAGCGGCTTCGTGTCGCGCACCGACGTGCTGCGCGTCGCGCTCAAGGACGCCGGTCTCGATGTCTGGGGTTGACACATGCCGGCGTGCGGGTCACACCATGGCCGGTCTTGGACGAACAGCTTGAGGGAGAAAACGAACGATGCATATCTACTTTCCCGTGTCCGGCCGGCGTGCCGGTGCCGGCGACGAGCCGACCCAGGAGCAGCTGGCTGCCGATGCAGGGCAACTGATGGTGCTGCGCGACCCGGACGACGAGTCCGAATGGCAGTACCTGGGCAACCCCGAGGTCGCGATGCGCACCTCGTTGTCCGACGTGGTGGCCCGCTTCATCAAGGACTGCAGCGGCGATGACGGCGCCATCGAGCCCCACCAGGTGGTGGCGGCGCTGCGGGTACGGGACGCCTTGCTCGGTGCCGCCCGGCAGATCGACGAGGCGCTCAAGAACAGCCAGTGAACCCCGGCGCCGGCATCGGCGGTGCTGCGCCTACAGGATCGCCCCTGGCCGTTCCCCGCGTTCGTAGACGACGTGGGCCCGGCCCACCAGCAAGGTGTCCAGCGTGCCGATGTTGACGAGATCCTTGTTGTCGTACGGCAGGCGATGCAGCACGTAGCGCATGGCGTTGAGCCGTGCGCGTTTCTTGCAGTCGGACTTGATCACGGTCCAGGGCGCGTCGGCGGTGTCGGTCTCGAAGAACATCGCTTCCTTGGCCTTGGTGTAGTCGTCCCACTTGTCGAGCGAGGCGAGGTCGACCGGGCTGAGTTTCCATTGCTTGAGCGGATGCAGTTCGCGCTCCTTGAAGCGGCGGCGCTGCTCGCCGCGACTGACCGAAAACCAGAACTTGATCAGGTGCACGCCACTGCGCACCAGCTGGCGTTCGAACTGGGGCACCTGGTGCATGAACTCCTGGTATTGCTCCTCGGTGCAGAAACCCATCACCCGCTCCACGCCGGCGCGGTTGTACCAGGAGCGGTCGAACAGCACGATCTCGCCGGCCGTGGGCAGGTGCTGCACGTAGCGCTGGAAATACCACTGCCCGCGTTCGACGTCGCTGGGTTTCTCGAGCGCGACGACACGTGCGCCCCGCGGGTTGAGGTGCTCCATCACCCGCTTGATGGTTCCGCCCTTGCCGGCGGCGTCACGCCCTTCGAACAGGATCACCACCCGTTGGCCGGTCTCCTTGACCCACGCCTGCAGCTTGAGCAGCTCGACCTGCAGGTTGTACTTCTGGTTCTCGTATCGCTTGCGGGACATCAGGTTCTTGTACGGATAGGTTCCATTGCGCCAGTCCTTCGCGAGTTCGTCGTCCACGCTCACCCCCGCCATGCGCTTGCCGGAGCCGCCCGCCAGCAGCTTGCGAACCTCGGCGATGTCGTCGGCCGAACTGCCTTGCAGAAAGGTCTTGAGTGTCAGTGCCTTGTCCCTGGATTTCGCCACCGCATCCTCCACCGCCGCAAGTTGTGCGCCCTGCGCCGCCTCGCGTGCCTGGCGCGCCACGGCCTGCTTGACCTGCGCCGTGTTGCGCGCGGCAACCGTGTCGCCCGCGGCGACCTTGCGCGGCTTGGCGCGCGGCTTTGCGATCGTCTTGCCCGCGACGGGGCGGGATGCTTTTTCGACTCTGGCCATGGGTCTCCTTCCTGTCGATTGCAACTCATTCTGGGGGGCCCGGCACGCTTCGCTATTGATCGGTGTCAAGTCGAGCGGCATGGCGCGCCATCGCCACGGCACGGGCGCCCGTGCGCCGGCGCTGAGGGCCGGCACGGGGCTGGCTTGTATATTCGGTGCGGTTGCCACCACCCTGCGAACGGCCCATCATGAGCGTCACAGCCGAACCGAATGCCCCACCGGCGTCCGACCCCGCGTCCGCCGACTGCCCCTGGGCGGACATCGGCCCCGACGGGGCCCATCTCACGGTCGACAATTTCCCGACCACGCTGATCGTGACGCTGGCCAATTCCCTGCGCCGGACCGTCACCGTGCCTTATACCGAGCAGTTCGACCTGACGGTGTCCGAGTGGCGCCTGCTGTCCCTGTTGATGCACTATGTCGCCGTGCCATTCGGCGAACTGGTGGCGTTGTCCGGCTCCGACAAGGCCCTGGTGAGCCGGGCGCTGCGCATGCTGCAGGAGCGCGGCTTCGTCGAGTTGCGCCAGCTGCGCGGGCGCGACAAGCCGTGTTACCGGGTCACGCGGCGCGGGAAGACCTTGCACGACAAGGTGATCCCCGTGGCGCGGGCCCACCAGGCGCGGGTGCTGGAGGCGCTGACGCAGGACGAGCGTGTCGTGTTGTACCAGACACTCAAGAAGCTGCATGCGGCCTTCGGTCCGCACGCCGCGGCGCAAGCGGACGTCGAGACGTTTCGAGAATGAAACGTCGCCCGGCCGGAACCGCCGCGGGCGTGGTTTCCCTTGTTGATCTGTCAACAACGATGGGTTATTCTCGGACCGTGCGCGGCATCGGCGATGCGTCGGACATCGATCGCAGGCTGCGCAAGGCGCCCGAGGTCCGATCCTGCGGGCATGGCTCGAACCATCGTGATCCGGAGTCGACCGGGCATGGAGGCGCATGGAGAATCTGCAATCTGCCGGACTGTTGCCGACGAGCGCGCGTTCGCTGGCGCCGCTGCGCCTGTGGCAACCCGCCAGCATCGCGGACGCGGTGTCCTGCCTGCAGCGTTGCGACGACCCCGTGCTGCTGGCCGGTGGCACCGATCTGGTCGCGCAATACAACGAAGGCCTGTCTCCGCGCACCTTGATCGACATCTCGCGCATCGAGGCCCTGCGGCAACTGCGCCAGCACGACGGCGTCCTGCATATCGGTGCCCTGGTGACCCACCATGCCGGTTCCGGCGACGCCCTGGTGCAAGGCCTGCTGCCGGGTTTTGCGCGCGCCTGGTCACGCATCGCCAATCCGCGCATCCGGTTTCGCGCCACGCTCGGCGGCAACCTGATGGCGCGGCGCACCCGTTATGAAGGCGCGCTGCTGTTGCAGGCCTTGCGGGCGCAGCTGCATTTCACCGGCACCACGGGGCGCGAGCGCGTCGATGTCGACGCCGTGTGGCACGGCGGCGTGCCGCCCCGTTCCATGCTGAGCGACATCGAGATCGATACCCGGGCGCTGGTGGCGTTCGACTACGAGCGCAGCCTGCGCCCGTTGATGACGCAGGCCGTGTCCGTCTGGCGCGAACCTGCGGGCCTGCGCCTGATGCTGGTGCTGGCGACCGAATACCTGGCGCCGGTGAACCTGTCGCTGGCCGTGGCGGGCCTGCAGCCGCAGCAACTGGCCGCGCGCGCCAGCGCCATTGCGCGCGAACTGCTGGCACAACTGCCGTCGTCCTTCGACGACGGCCAGGTCACGGCCGACTACGCGCGGCACGCCGGCGCCGCGTTGCTGGCGCGTCAACTGGAGTCCCTGCATGTCTGACACCGCGTTGCCAACCGACGGCCGGACCGAATACGCGTTGCGCCTGACCGTCAACGGCGTGCAAAGCAGCAAGACGGTGCCGGTGGCCTGCACGGCTGCCGACCTGCTGCGTGACGAGTTGCGGCTGACCGGCACCCGCGTCGGCTGCTCCCGCGGCGTCTGCGGCGCCTGCGTGGCGCTGGTCGACGGCGTGCCCGCGGCCACCTGTTCGATGTTCGCGTTCCAGCTCGACGGCTGCGAGGTGCAGACCATCGAGGGCCTGGAGCAGGACGGGCAACTGCACCCGGTGCAGCAGGCCTTCGTCGAACAGGGCGCATTCCAGTGCGGGTATTGCACTTCGGGCATGGTTCTGCTGACCAAGGCCTTGCTGGAACAACATCCGCGCCCGGATCGCGCCACCATCTCCGAGTGGATCAGCTCCAACGTCTGCCGCTGCACCGGTTATGCGCAGATCATCGCCGCAGTCGAGCAGGCTGCCGCGCGGCTGGCCGCAAAGGAGGGCGCATGAACCCGTCGCAGGCCATGGCGCACGAGGGCACGGAAGCTGTGGTCGGGCCGGCCGGCAGTGGTGCGGCTGCGCCCGACCTGCAGGTGGTCGGACGCAGCGCCCCGCGCAAGGACGCGCGCGACAAGGTCACCGGCCGCGCGCAATACACGACCGA
>JBFIDI010000154.1:0-11209 GCA_041581405.1 Burkholderiaceae bacterium | reverse complement strand
CCTGGGACGCCTCGTCCCAGATGATCGCCTTCATCTTGATGAGGTCGATCACGCCCTTGAAGTTCTCCTCGGCGCCGATCGGCAGCACGATGGGCACGGGGTTGGCCTTCAGGCGCGTCTTCATCTGGTCATAGACCTTGAAGAAGTTGGCGCCGGTGCGGTCCATCTTGTTGACGAACGCCAGGCGCGGCACCTTGTACTTGTTGGCCTGGCGCCAGACCGTCTCGGACTGGGGCTGCACACCACCCACGGCGCAATACACCATGCAGGCGCCGTCGAGCACGCGCATGGAACGCTCGACCTCGATCGTGAAGTCCACGTGGCCGGGGGTGTCGATGATGTTGATGCGGTGCTCGGGCATGGACGTGTCCATGCCGCGCCAGAAACAGGTGGTCGCAGCGGAAGTGATCGTGATGCCACGCTCCTGCTCCATCCAGTCCATGGTGGCAGCGCCGTCGTGCACCTCACCGATCTTGTGGTTCACACCGGTGTAGAAAAGAATACGCTCCGTCGTGGTGGTCTTGCCGGCGTCGATGTGCGCCGAAATGCCGATATTGCGATAGCGTTCGATGGGGGTAACGCGAGCCATGATGAATCCTTAGTTGGCCGATAAATACAAAAAGCCGCCCCGCGCAGGCTGCCTCTCGGTCCAGGGCAGCAACGGCGAGGCTTGGCGGGCGCGGCCGGCAGTGGAAGATGGGGCCGACACCGGAACCATCCATACCCACCACAACATCCGGCCAGTCGCCGGATGCGCCCGAACCGACCTTCCGCCGTGCTTAGAAGCGGAAGTGCGAGAAAGCCTTGTTGGCTTCGGCCATGCGGTGAACCTCGTCACGCTTCTTCATGGCACCGCCACGGCCTTCCGTGGCCTCCATCAGCTCGTTGGCCAGGCGCATGGCCATGGACTTCTCGCCACGCTTGCGCGCGGCTTCCTTGATCCAGCGCATGGACAGGGCCAGGCGGCGAATGGGACGCACCTCGACCGGCACCTGGTAGTTCGCACCGCCGACGCGGCGCGACTTGACCTCGACCATGGGCTTGACGTTGTTGATGGCCATGGTGAAGGCCTCGACCGGGTCCTTGCCCGGGTTTTTCTTCTCGATCTGCTCGAGCGCACCGTAGATGATGCGCTCGGCAACCGCCTTCTTGCCGCCTTCCATGATCACGTTCATGAATTTCGACAGCTCGACGTTGCCGAATTTGGGATCCGGCAGGATTTCACGTTTAGGGACTTCGCGACGACGTGGCATTTTTTCACCTCTTTGCTTCAGTTGGCACTCTTGCGAGCACCGCGGGAGCCAGACAAACTCCCACTTACTCAACCCATCCGGACAATTCCGGGGTTCGGGTCACTTCGTCCGACATCGCCAGCCAGGGCAGACAGCGGACACCGACAACAGGAAATTCAGCGCCTTCCGTGCGCGCGAACCACCAGGGCCCGCCATGCATTCAGACCGATCAGGCCTTCTTCGGACGCTTGGCGCCGTACTTCGAACGCGACTGCTTGCGATCCTTGACGCCTTGCAGGTCGAGCGAACCGCGCACGATGTGGTAACGCACACCGGGCAAGTCCTTGACCCGGCCGCCGCGCACCAGCACCACCGAGTGCTCCTGCAGGTTGTGGCCTTCGCCACCAATATAGGAAATGACCTCGAAACCGTTGGTCAGACGCACCTTGGCAACCTTGCGCAGCGCCGAGTTGGGCTTCTTGGGGGTTGTGGTGTAAACACGGGTGCAAACGCCACGGCGCTGCGGGGAATTTTCCATCGCAGGGCTCTTGGACTTGATCTTTTCGACCTCGCGCCCCTGGCGAACTAGCTGGTTAATGGTTGGCACAAAGCCTCCTGTTGGCAACACCCCGGGCTAACCCCCGATGGCAATTGCGGTTGAACGTCCCTAAACGTTGTAGATTTCGACGAGAAAACGTGAACCCTTCGGCAAATTCCGAAAAGCCCTCGAGTATAGCAGCGGCGTTTTTGCGCCGCAATACAGCTTTCGAAATTTGCGAGGGGGGTTCGCAGAGGCCGGTTCACGACCTCCACTTCCCCATCGTGGCGAGGCCGGATCAGCCGACGACGACCCCGTTTATTTGATCCAGAGCCGGATCGCGTCCCAGGCCCGCCCCAGCACGCCGGCCTGCGGCACATCCTCCAGCGCCAATAGCGGCTTCTCCAGCAGGACCTGTTCACCGGCCAGGACCTTCAGCGTACCGACGGTCTGCCCCTTCGTGAACGGCGCCACCAGCGGGTCCGGGCGTGCGATCTGGGTCGTGACCTTGCTCCCCGTGCCCGCCGGAACCGTCACGATCAACGGCTCGGCCCGACCAAGCTTGACGGTCGGGGCCGCACCCTTCCAGACCGCCGGCGTGACCACCGGCTGGTTGGCATCGAACAGCTTGACGGCCTCGAAGGCCGTGTAACCCCAGTTGATCAGCTTCTGCGATTCGTTGGCGCGGGCGTTTTCGCTCGCCGCACCCAGCACGACCGACAGCAGCCGGCGCCCGCCGGTCGCCTCGGCACTGCCCGCCGGCGCGCCGGCTTGCACCAGGTTCGGGAAGTCGCGCTTGGCCGTGACGATCATGCAATACCCGGCGGCCTCGGTATACCCGGTCTTGAGCCCGTCGACCGACGGATCGCGGTACAGCAGCAGGTTGCGGTTGTTGTCGTTGCTCGCCGGCGTGCCGGCGTAACGGTATTTCTTTATCGAGTAATAACCGACGTATTCGGGGAAATCCTGGATCAGCCGGGTCGACAGGATCGCCAGATCGCGTGCGGTCGTGGTGTGGCCCGCCTCGGTCAACCCCTCCGGATTGCGGTAGCCGGTGTTGTTCATGCCCAAGGCCTTGGCCTGGTCGTTCATCAGCTTGACGAACTGCTCGACCGTGCCGCCCACACCTTCGGCCAGCGCCACGGTGGCATCGTTGCCCGACTGCACGATCATGCCCTTGATCAGGTCCTCGACCGGAACCTGCATCTTGGGATCGATGAACATGCGCGAGCCTTCCATCTTCCAGGCACGCACGCTGACCGGCAGGGTCTGCGTCAACGCGATCTTCTTGGTACGCAAGGCGTCGAACACCAGGTAGGCGGTCATCAGCTTGGTCAGCGACGCCGGCTCCACGCTGGATTCCGCATCCTTTTCCGCCAGCACCTGGCCGGTGGTGACGTCCATCAGCAGATACGACCGGGCCGCAATCTCCGGCGGCTGCGGCATCTGGGCGCCAGCGGCCAGCGAGAAGGCAAAAACAAGGGCAAAAATCAGGGTTTTCATGTCAGGTACAGGGGGGTTTCCAGGTCCGGGTCGTCACGCCAGGGCTTGTCAGCGCATGGCGACATCGACCGCTCCGGTGGCAGGGTCGGCCATGGGGCGACGCTCCGAGGCGGGTCGCACGGCCACGATTGTCTCTGAAAAAGCCGGCATATCCGGCCCGCCGGGTAAGCGAAAGTGACCGGCATCGCCCGGCCCGGCCCAGGCGCGGACCTGGCGGTCCGGTTCAACGGCCCAGATGGGCCGGGGTCAACAGGCGTTCGACGACCTGGCCATTGCGCAGATGCGACTCGACGATTTCCTCGATGTCGTGGGCATCGACATAGGTGTACCAGACCGCTTCCGGATAAACGACGGCGACCGGACCCGCCGCGCATCGATCCAGGCAGCCCGCCTTGTTGACCCGCACCTTGCCGGGGCCGGACAGCCCGGCCTCCTTGACCAGCTGCTTGCAGCGGTCGAAACCGGCCTGCGCGGCATGCTGGGCACAACTGGCCTCACCGTTCTTGCGCTCGTTGAGGCAGAAGAAGATGTGGCGCTGGTAGTAGGAGGAGGAGGGCGCGTCGGCTTGGTCAGGCATCACCGGATTCTAGTTTTTCCCGCCCTGGTGCCAGACGTGTTGCAGCAGATACACGGCAACGGCATAAGGCCACGCCCAGCCCAGCCATTGCACCAGCCCGTGAAACCGGATGAAGCGCCCCTGCTCCCAGGTCTGCAGGGTCTGCATGAAATACGGATCGGCCGGCGCCTGGTTCAGCAGCGTCAGGTACATGCCCATGGCCAGCAAGGCCAGTGCGGCACCCGCCCGGTGCGGTATCTTCACCAGCGCCAGCGACAACACCAGGCCGGACACCAGGCCCGCCAGTACCGGCGGATGCACCCACTCCCACGCATGTTGCGGCCCATAGGTCAGGGCCGCCGACAGGCTGGTCATCGCGATCCCGACGGCCACCGTGCCCAGCGCAAATACCGCCCGCCGCCACCAGGAGCGAACGATGCAGTAGGCCAGCAGGCAGGGAATCACCAGTCCCAGTGCCACGCAGAAGAACTCCACCGGCGGCAGCAACCAGCGCGCCGCCCCGTCGCGCACCGGCAACCATTGCAGGAAGGGCGTGTTCTCGAAGACATCCTCCAGCATGGAGAAGGCCCGCTCGAGGACCTGGCCCAATCCCAGCGGCACGGCCAGCGGAAACAGCAGCGCCACGGGCCACAACGCCAGCAGGACCAGCGCGCCGCGGGCCTCGGCAACAAACCAGCGGGCGCGGATGCGACCCCAGCGGGCCAGAACGCCGAGGCGCTCGAGCCAGGTCGCGGACAAGGCGCCGAGCCAGCCACCCAGCACGTTCAGGCCGAAGTCGACGTTCGACGGCACCCGCGCCGGCAGGTAGATCTGCACCGTCTCCATGCACATCGACAACAACAGGCAGACCGTGGTCGCCCCGAGCACGGCATTGCGGCCGCGGCCGGTACGGCAGGCGGTCAGGGCCAGGAAAAACCCAGCGGGAACATAACCCAGGATGTTGGCACCGACATCGAAACCGGTCCAGTAACGCGGCCAGGGCGCCACCAGGAACACCCATGGCGCGACGTTCTGATCGCGCCAGTCCGAGAACGGATACAGGCTGGCGTACATGATCAGGCCGATGCAGCTCAGCGCCAGCGGCCAGGCGGATGTCTTCTGCATGGAGGGGGCGGCGTCAGAACGGCTTGACCACGACCAGGATCACGGCCGCGAGCAGCATCAACACCGGCAACTCGTTGAACCACCGGAACCAGACATGGCCGCGCCGCTCGCGCCCCTGGTCGAATCCGCGCAACAGGTGCCCGCACGCCTCCTGATAGACCAGCGTCACCACGACGATGGCCAGCTTGGCCCACAACCAGCCGTTGCCCGGCCCGTGGCCGAAACCCGGGACCGGCCACAACAACACGAGCAGCCAGACACCAAAACCGATCGCCGGCCACGACAACATCCGGGTGAACCGCAGCAACTTGCCCGCCATCAGCAACAGGCGGTCGCGCTCCGCAACCGAGCCGGGCGGGACCATCGCCAGGTTCACGAAGATCCGTGGCAGATAGAAAAGACCGGCGAACCAGCTCGCCACGAACACGATGTGCAAGGATTTGATCCAGAGCATGCAGGCAGTTTAGGGCAAGGTCATTGCCTGCCCGGTCGGCGCACGCCCGGATGGCGGAGGCGCAACACGGACCCGCCAAAAAAAACCCCAGCCCGAGGGCTGGGGATATAAGCCTTTTTTGCTGTCACACATCAAGGCCCCGCTCAGGGAGGAAAAGCGGGGAGCGGCGAACCGCCCAAGCGAAATCTAGCAAAGAAGGGCGATCGATTCAATAGTTTGGTTACAAATGTGTCGCGGCAACGACAGTCCCTGGCCGCAAGGGATCAGCCCGCCCCGATTGCGGCAGGCGCGCGAGCGTCGACACGGGAACACGCGTGCGCCGATGATGCACAATTTTGCCCATGACGCCCTTTGCCCCTTACCCCCTTGGCCGGCCGCGCCGCCTGCGCCGCGACGGATTCACCCGCGACCTGGTGCGCGAACACGCCGTGCGGCCGAACGACCTGATCTACCCGGTATTCGTCGTCGACGGCGCGCAGCGGCGCGAGGCCGTCGCCTCGATGCCCGGCGTGGAACGGCTCAGCCTGGACCTGTTGCTGCCGGTGGCGCAACAGTGCGTGGACCTGGGCATCCCGGTCATGGCGCTGTTCCCGGTCATCGATCCGGCACTGAAAACGCCGGACGGGCGTGAAGCCGTCAACCCCGACGGCCTGATTCCGCGCGTCGTGGGCGCCTTGAAGGCGCGGTTCCCGGAGCTCGGCATCATGACCGACGTGGCGCTGGACCCCTACACCAGCCATGGACAGGACGGCTTGCCGGACCCGGACCCGGCCGCCGATGGCTACATCCTCAACGACGAGACGGTCGAGGTCCTGGTGCGCCAGGCGGTGGCGCAGGCGCAGGCCGGTGTCGACATCGTCGCACCCAGCGACATGATGGATGGCCGCATCGGCGCCATCCGCCAGGCGCTGGAAGCCGGTGGCCACATCCACACCCGGATCATGGCCTACAGCGCCAAATACGCCAGCGCGTTCTACGGGCCGTTCCGCGACGCGGTGGGCTCCGCGGCAAACCTGGGCAAGAGCAACAAGAAGGTCTACCAGATGGACCCGGGCAACACCGACGAGGCCTTGCGCGAGGTGGCGATGGACATCGCCGAAGGTGCCGACATGGTGATGGTCAAGCCCGGCATGCCTTACCTGGACGTGGTGCGCCGGGTCAAGGACACGTTCCGGGTGCCCACCTTCGCCTACCAGGTCAGCGGCGAATACGCCATGCTCAAGGCGGCAGCCCAGAACGGCTGGCTCGACCATGATGCGGTCATGCTGGAGAGCCTGCTGGCGTTCAAGCGCGCCGGGGCCGATGGCGTGTTGACCTATTTCGCGCTCGACGCCGCCCGACTGCTGCGCGCCGGCTGACCGCCGTCAGTCGCGCACGCGCAACAGATCGCCGTCGAAACGCACCTTGGTTCCCACCGCGAGCCCCGGATTCGTGTCGTAGCTGACGACACGCGTGGTCCCGTTGTCCAGCTTGACGGTCAGGTCGTAACGCGTATCGGCGCGCACCTGTTTCTCGACCTCGCGACCGGCCACGGCACCGCCGACGGCGCCCAGCACCGTGGCAAGGGTCCGGCCATCGCCCTTGCCGATCTGGTTGCCCAGCGCGGCACCGGCGACACCACCGGCGATGGCGCCCACGTAGTTGGGTGTGCCCTTGACCTTGACGGCGTCCACCGACACCACGACACCACATCCCTCGCACGCCGGGGGCGGCTCGACCGGCGCAGCCTGGGCCACCGGCGTCACCGCACCACTGCCCAGCGGCTTGGCGGCGCGCAATGTCTTGTCGCCCAGGATCAGCGAGAACTGCGCCTGCGTGTTGTCGCTGAAATGGTCCCGCGTCTTGACGGTGTAGCGCCCGCTGTATCGACCGGTACGCTCCTCGGTCAGCGGAATCGTGCTCTTGCCCCCGTCGAGCGACACCATGGCCAGGCCGCCGGGCGTTGCGTCGACGAAGAAACTGATGACGTGGCCCCCGGTGAGCGCACCGGTGTTGCGTGTCTCGAGGCGGCTGATCTGCACCGGCGCCGGCACCGGCGCGCTCGCCCGGGCATGCGCCTCGGCGGTCAGCAGGGTCTGGCCCAGCGCCACCGTGGCCTGGCGGCCGTCGAACCGGAGCGTGGCCAGGACCCGGCTGTCGTGGCGGACCTTGTCGCGGATGCTGATCGTGTACGCGCCGGCGTACATGCCGGCGCTGGTCTCGGTAAGCCCCAACGGACTGGCCACGCCGTCGATGTCGAGTTGCAGGCTGCCGCCGGCGGTTCCGCCCACGCGGAAGATCAGCTCGGTTCCCGGCACCAGTTCCGGCACCTGGTCGACGGTGAAGCTGCGGATCACCGGCGTGCCGGTCTGCGCCTGCACCCCCATCCACGGCGCCAGGCCGATCAGCGCCAGCAAGAAGGCCATCCAGTAGGTTCTCGACATCATGTGCATGTTCCGTGATGGACGAAAGTATCCGACGACATGTTACTGCCGGCAGCTTCCCGACAACGTAAACAATGGTTCGCGACCGGCATCGGCCTCATTCGGCGCCGATGTGTTTCCAGTAGGCATCCTTGAGCACGATGCGCTCATCACGGAACGCGAAACGCTCCAGGCCCAGCACATCCACGGCACGTGCGTCATCGCGCCGCTGCCCGCTCAGGCGGAACGAGACGAAGCTGCAATCGGCCGCGTGGTAGGTCACGACGTCGTTGAAGCGCAACCGCTCGTAGGTGCGCGCACGTTCATCGAGATACGCCGCGATCGCCTGCGGGCCGCTCAGCTCGCGCCCGCCCGGAGCGGTCGGCCCGATCGCCACGCGCCAGACGAAGTCCGCCGTCACGACCGTGTACAAGGCCTGCATGTCGCGTGCGAACATGGCCTTGTTGAACAGGCGCATCAGTTCCTCGCGCCGGTGTTCGCCCGGATCAGCCACGGAGCAGCTCCATGGCGCGGCGGCGAAACAGCGGGTCGGCGTGCTGCAACATCGGGCCGCAGCTAGATATCGGTCAGGGCCAGCCGCTCGGTCGCGAACACCCGCTGCACGGCCGCTCGCGCCAGCACCCGCTTCATGTGCGGACCCAGGTGAGGCCGCTCGCGCGCCGGAGCCGACGAGAAGTTGCGCGTCCAGCGGCACAACATCAGGCTGTAGGCGTCCACCGCCGAATAGTCGGCGCCCAGCAACCAGGGGCCGCCGTGGCGCGCCAGTTCGGCGTCGAGCTGGTCGAGCAACACCCCGACACGCTCCTGGGCATGCGCCTTGAGTTCGGCCGCGCCGTCGACGTTGCCCTGGCTCACCCAGCGCTCGGGATAGAAATAGGTCAGCAGTGCGGCCTGCAAGGTGTTGGTCATCCAGACCAGCCACTTGTAGCCATGGGCCCGACCCGCCGAGCCCACCGGCGGCAGCAAGCGCGCCGGTGGCGCACCGTCGCTCAGGTGCAGGCAGATCGCGGCGGACTCGTACAGCACCAGCGGGCCATCGACGAAGACCGGGATCAGCCCGTTGGGATTGAGTTGCAGGTATTCGGGTGTCTTGTGTCCGGCGTTGGGACGGTCGACCAGCACGAGTTCGAATGGTGCGCCGATCTCCTCGAGCAGGATGTGCGGCGCCATGCTGGCATTGCCGGGAAAGTAGTGCAACTGACGCATCGGGGAGCCCCAGGCTGGACATTCACGCCGGACCGCCCGACGCTCGCAGGACAATGTACCACTGCCGCGGCGCGGCCACGGCCACCGTCACGGGCACCGGCGGGACGGAGCGCCACGGCTTGCGCACCTGTCGCGGGCCCGGCGGACCGCGACGGTCGCCGCCCGTTCATCAGGCCAGGTGGCGGGCGAAGAATCCGTGTGTCCGTTCCAGCGCCGATGCTGCCGCAGCCGCATCGTAGGAGCCACGCTGGTCGCAGTTGAATCCATGCTGGGCCGGATAGACGTGTACCTCGACCTCCGGCTGCGCCTTGGCGAACGCATGTACTCCGTCGATCGGGATCGCGTGATCCTGTTCGCCGAAATGGCACATCACGGGGCACAGGGGCTTGCGTGCGGGCTCCTCGCCCGCCGTCATGCCGCCACCGTAATACGCCACCGCGGCGGCCAGGCCCGGCAGCTGGCAGGCACTGCGCCATACCACCAGGTCACCCCAGCAATACCCGACCACGCCGACCTTGCCGCCATGGCGCGCGCCATACGCCACCGCGGCGGCGACGTCCGCGAGTACACCCGGCGCCGGCAAGGCCTCCGCGGCCGCCTTGAGCATGCGGCCCTGCTCCACGTCCGCGGCTGCATAACCGAGCTCGACGCCGTGGCGGACCCGATGGAACAGCGCCGGGGCCACGGCCAGGTAACCCTGGCGTGCAAAACCGTCGGCCACCGCACGGATATGGCTGTTGACGCCGAAGATCTCCTGCAGCACCACCACGGCGGCGCGCGGCGCCTGCGCGGGCCGCGCCACATAGGCGGGCGATGTGAATCCGTCTTCCGCCTTCAGCTCGATCGTCTCTGTCATCGTGTCTCGTACTCCATGAAAAAACCCGCCAGCCAGGCGTCGCGCCCGGGGCCGGTCGTCGGTTGCATCGTCATCCGGCCAACCTGCGCTGCAGGAAGTCCAGCCGGTCCTGGCCCCAGAATATCTCGCCGTCCACGCAGTAACTGGGGGCGCCGAACACACCGGCGTCGATCGCCGCCTGGGTGTTGGCCTCGTAGCGCCGGGCCGCGGCGCTCTCGTGCGACTGCTCCAGCCGCGCCGCGTCCAGGCCATTTTCGGCCAGCAATTGCGCCAGCACCCCGGCGTCGGCGATGTCGCGCTGCTGGGCCCACACGGCCGACAACACCGCACCGGTCAGGCCCAGCGCGGCGTCCGCGCCGTCGGCCGCATCGACCGCGATGATCAACCGAGCGGCATCGTCGCCCTGGACCGGGAACACGCTCGGCTGCACGTGGATCGGTATCTGCAGATGGTCGGCGAACCGGCGCAGCTCCACCAGCCGGTAGGCCTGCCGCTGCGGCGCGCGCTGGCCCAGCGGCAATCCGCCGGAGGCCGCGAACACCTTGCCGAAGTCTGCCGGCAAGACGCGTACCGTGGCGCCGCTGGCCTTGGCCAGCGCGACGAACCGTGCGTGGCCGAGATAGGCCCACGGACTCTGCGGCGGGAAGTAGTAGTCGATGGTATGGCTCAATCCGGGTCTCCTGCGTGGCCGCACAGCATACAACGCCGGCAGGGCTCGTGTATCGTGCGCACTGCATTACCGCATATCCCACACACGAGGAACCCCGTGAAACGCATTGTGTTGATCACCGGTGGATCACGCGGCATCGGCGCCGCCACCGCCATTCGCGCAGCCGCCGACGGATTTGCCGTCGCGGTGAACTACAGCAGCAACGCCGGCGCCGCGCAAGCGGTCGTCGCGCGGATCCAGGCGCAAGGCGGCAGCGCCATGGCGGTGCAGGCCGACGTGGCCGACGAGTCGCAGGTGCTGGCGATGTACCGCCGGATCGACGAGACACTGGGCCCGGTCACGGCACTGGTGAACAATGCCGGCGTGGTCGACGTGACGGCCCGGGTCGACCAGATGCAATGGCAGCGCCTGCGGCGCATGTTCGACACCAACGTGCTCGGCACCTTCGTCTGCACCCGCGAGGCGCTCATGCGCATGAGCACCCGCCACGGCGGGCCGGGCGGCACCATCGTCAACATCTCCAGCGCCGCGGCGCGGCTGGGCGGGCCGGGGCAATACATCGACTACGCCGCCTCCAAGGGTGCCATCGACACCTTCACCGTGGGCCTGGCCAAGGAGGTCGCGGCCGAAGGGGTGCGCGTCAATG
>JBFIDI010000153.1:0-11247 GCA_041581405.1 Burkholderiaceae bacterium | reverse complement strand
TGGGGGCGGTGCTGCAGCACATGGCGGTGCACCAGGCCGTGCCGGATGCCGCGGACGACGACGCCGATCCCGAGGCGCAGGACGTATCGCGCCTGGCCGCGCTGATGCCGCCCGACGAGACCCAGTTGCTGTACAGCATGTGCCTGCACGGCGGCGGCGAACTGGGCCTGGCGCCGGACGAATACGCCGCGCTGACCATGGTGTTGCTGCGGCTGCTGGCCTTCAAGCCGACCGCGCCGCAGGAAAAAAAAACTCTGAATGACGCCCGGCCGGCCACCGTGCCGCCGGCATCCGCGCGCCCCGCGGGCGTGCCAGCACCGCCGGCGCCGGTCGGGGCCACGCAGCCACAAGCTGCCCCGGCCAGGGCTGCGGCACCCTCGGCACCGCCGGCCGTAGCGCCCGCCGCACCGCCGGCCGCCGAGACCGCGCCCGACGCGCACGCGGCAGCCCCGATGCAGGCGGACCCGTCCGGCGCGGGACCGGGCGCGTCCACCCCGGCGCCCGCATCCGACAAGCCGTCGGTGCCACCGGGTCGGCGCCTGTCGGTGGTGCAGGGCGGCGCCACGGCCCATGTGCACACACGGGCCTCCGACGCGGAACCGGCGGTTGTTCCCCCGCAGGATGACCGGGTGGTCGCGGTACCGGTGCGCCAGCAGGCCGATGCGCGCAACGACGAGGCACGGCCGGGCCAGGCGCCGGCGCCACTGGTGCCGACCGAGGACGGCGATTTCTGGTTCGCCACGGTGCAGCAGCTGGTCGCGGCACAGGCGGTCACGGCGCTGGCGCGCGAACTGGCGCTGCAATCGCAGCTGGTGGGGCGCGACTCCGACCAGTGGATCCTGCGCGTGGAGCGCGAGGCCCTGCAGCAGGCGGGCAGCCGCGAGCGTCTCACGACAGCCTTGCAGGCGGCCGGGCACCCGGTCACACTGCTGGTGGAGATCGGACGGGTCACCGACAGTCCGGCGCGCCGGCTGGCGGCCGCCGCGGCCGAACGCCAGCTGGCGGCCGAGCAACTCATCTTCGACGACCCGTTCGTGCAGACGATGATGCGCGAGTTTGGGGCGAAAATCGTCACTGGCAGTATCCGACCCCTCTAGGCCGGTCACGCCGCGGCAACGCGTGTGGTTCGGCCCTGGACGGTTTCGCCGCACCCTTGCGCCGTGCGGCGATCGAACATCAAGCAAACAACGGAAGGAACGACACCATGTTCAACAAAGGACAACTCGCAGGCCTGATGAAGCAGGCGCAAGCCATGCAGGACAACATGAAGAAGGCGCAGGACGAGCTGGCCACCATCGAGGTGACGGGCGAGTCCGGTGCCGGCCTGGTCACGGTGGTGATGACCTGCAAGCACGATGTGCGCAGGGTCACGATCGACCCGAGCCTGCTGGCCGACGACAAGGACATGCTGGAAGACCTCGTGGCCGCCGCGTTCAATGCGGCGGTGCGCAAGGCCGAGGAGACCACGACCGAGAAGATGGGCAAGATCACGGCGGGCATGCCGGGCATGCCGGGCCTGCCCGGCGGCATGAAGCTGCCGTTCTAGGTCGCGGCGGCATCGGCATGGCGGACTCGAACGCACTCGAAGGCCTGATACAGGCGCTGCGCCGGCTGCCGGGCGTGGGTGTGAAGTCCGCCTCGCGCATGGCCTACCACCTGCTGCAGCACGATCGTGCCGGGGCCCGCACCTTGTCCGTCGCGCTGGCCCACGCCTGCGACGCGGTGCGCCATTGCGAGCGCTGCCACACCTTCACCGAGGCCCAGCTGTGCCATACCTGCCTGGACCCGCGCCGCGACGCGACGCGCCTGTGTGTCGTGGAGACACCGGCCGACCAGTCCGCGGTCGAGCGCACCGGTGCGTATCGCGGCCTGTATTTCGTGTTGATGGGCAAGCTCAATCCGCTCGACGGCATCGGGCCGCGCGACATCGGGCTGGGCAAGTTGTTCGAGCGCGCCGGGGACGGCATCGTCGAGGAGGTGATCCTGGCGACCAATTTCACGGCCGAGGGCGAAGCGACGGCGCACGTGATCAGCGAAGGCCTGCGTGCGCGCGGCTTGCGCGTCACGCGGCTGGCACGGGGTGTTCCCGTGGGCAGCGAACTCGAATACGTGGATCTGGGCACCATCGCCCATGCGCTGGTCGACCGGCGCTAGGCCCGTCGAGACGATACGGAGTCCCGCCATGGTTTTCAGTCTTGCCCACTGGTGCGTGCTGGTCGCCAGCCTGCTGCCGATCGTCTGCGCGGGTATTGCCAAGTACGGCACGTTTGGCAAGCGCCGCAGCCAAGGGGGGTTCGACAATGCCGATCCACGCGGATGGCTGGCACGGCAGACGGACTGGCGCGCCCGTGCCAATGCGGCGCAGGCCAACAGCTTCGAGGCCCTGCCGTTCTTCATCGGTGCCGTCGTGATCGCACTGCAGCTGGGCGCGGACCCGGCCCGCGTGGATCTGCTTGCCGCCGTCTTCGTATTGCTGCGCATCGTGTATATCGGCCTGTACGTGGCCGGCATCGCCGCCATGCGCACGATCGTGTGGACACTGGCGCTGGTCGTGAACATCGCGATCCTGTTCTCCGCCCGCATGGCCTGAGCCTGCGCCGCGTCGCGCCGGCGCGGTGTTTTCCCCTACGTAGTATCCCGTTCGGGAAGGTCCCGATGCGGTATCGCCATTGCTTTGCTAGGCTTGCAGCGACGGCATTGTGTGGGGGTGGACGTGTCTTTTCGGCGCATGGTTCGGCGTTCTTTCTTGCTGGGCACGGTTGGGTCCGTGTTCGGCGCGAGCCTGGTCGGCGCACAGTCGTCGGCCCGGCCGGAGAAGAGCCGGCTGGTCATTGCGCTGGGCGCCAAGGCATCGCTGCAGCACCTGCCGCTGACGATTGCCGAGCGGCTGAACTTCTTCGCCGCCGAGGGCCTTGAGGTCGAGATCCTGGACCTGGGCAATGGCGTGCGTGCCCAGCAGTCGGTGATGGAGGGGGCGGCCGATGTCGCCTGTGGCGCATTCGAAGGCCTGCTCGAGCCGCTGGCGCGCAAGCATCTGCTGCAGGCCTTCGTGTTGCTGGCGCGCGCGCCCCAGGTCGCGTTCGGCGTGTCGACACGGACCATGCCGATGCTCAAGCGTGTACCGGACCTGCGCGGACGCAAGATTGCGCTGGCGGCGCCGGGAACGTCGGCACAACTGGTGGCGGCCCTGGTGCTGGCCCGTCACGGCCTGACGCTGAAGGACGTGCAACTGGTCGAGGCCGGTGCCATGGGCGCGGCGCTGCAGGCCGTGCGTACCGGGAGCGCGGACGCCATCGTGCACATGGAGCCCGTGATCACGATGCTGGAGCAAAAGGGCGACATCCGCGTCATCTCCGACACCCGTTCGCTCAAGGGTTCCCACGAGGTATTCGGCGGGCCCATGCCGTCCAACAGCCTGTTTGCGCCGGCCCAGTCGGTGCAGAACCATCCGAACACCATGCAGGCACTGACCCATGCGGTCGTGCATGCGCTCAAGTGGCTGCAGACGGCCGGTCCCAGCGACCTGATCAAGGCGGTGCCGGAGTCCTATCTGCTGGGTGACCGCGGCCTGTACCTGGCCTCGTTCGGCAAGATCCGGGAGTCGATCGCACTCGACGGCCTGATTCCGGACGAGGGTGCCAGAACCGCCGTGCGTGCGCTGGCCCGCGTGGATCCGTCCCTGCTGCCCGAGAAGATCGATCTCGAGCGCGTCTATACCAACGACTATGCGCGTATCGCCAAGGAGAAGTTTCGCGCCTGATCGGCCGGCGCGCGGTGGCCGCGCGCCCCGTCTCATGCGGGCGCAACTCAGTCGCGCGCGACCTTGACCGGTTTTTGCTTGCTGCGGGCCGTCGAGCGGGACGACGCGGTACGCACCGCGGCCGTCGCGGCCCGCGAGCGCGCCGGCAGGTAGACGGTGATGCGCTGGCCCGGCTTGAGTGCAGACGACTCGGGCAGCTTGTTCCATTCGGCCACGCTGCTGGCCGCGACCTTGTAGCGGCGCGCCAGCTTGGCGACGGTATCGTTCTTGGCGGCGCGCACGATGCGGCGCACCTGCAGCTGTTGACGGCCGAGCGAGAGCTGGGCGTTTTCGGCAATCGCCTCGGCCACGTCCTCCCGGACTTCGGCCGAGCGGCGCACCAGCACGGTCGAGCCGGCCTTGATCACCATGCCGTTGGGGATCTGGTTGACGGCACGCAGGTCGGCCTCCTTCATGCCGACCCTGCGCGCGACGTCGGCCGTGCGCATGGTCGAGGGTGCCTGCCAGGCGGTCCAGCTGGCCAACTGCCGGCCGGCATTGGCCTGCAGGTTGGCGCGGAAGGTCGCGGCGTTGTCCCAGGGCAGCAGGATCTGCGGCGTGCCCGCGGCCAGGATGACCGGCTTGTGCGCAGACGGATTGAGCGCCTTGAAGTCCTCCAGGGCCACGTTGGCCAGCTTGGCCGCCATTGCCACGTCGATGTCGCGCGTGATGTCGACCGACTGGAAGTAGGGGTGGTTCTCGATCACCGGCAACACCGTGTCGAGCTTGTGCGGGTCGAGCACGATGTTCTTCACGGCCTGCAGCTTGGGCACGTACAGCCGCGTCTCCGCCGGCATCTTCAGGTCTTCGTATCCGGTGCCCAGGCCGGCCTTGCGGTTGCGCTCGATGGCCCGGCCGACACTGCCTTCGCCCCAGTTGTAGGCCGCAAGCGCCAGGTGCCAGTCGCCGAACATGCCATGCAGCTTCTGCAGGTAGTCGAGCGCGGCGCGGGTCGACGCCAGCACGTCGCGGCGGTCGTCGCGGAACGCGTTCTGCTTGAGTTCGAAGTACTTGCCGGTGGCCGGCATGAACTGCCACATGCCCGCGGCCTTGGCGCTGGAGACCGCCTGCGGGTTGAAGGCGCTTTCGATGAAGGGCAGCAGCGCCAGTTCGGTCGGCATGTTGCGCCGCTCGAGTTCCTCGACGATGTGGAACAGGTATTTGCTCGAACGCTCGGTCATGCGCTCGATGTAGTCCGGGCGGCTGGCGTACCAGCGTTCGCGGTCGCGCACCAGGTCGTTGTCCAGGTCGGGCATCCGGTAGCCGCGGCGGATGCGCTCCCACAGGTCGGCCGGTGGTGTCAGCGTCGCAACGACGAGCGGATCGGCCTTGTTGGGGGCCAGCGGCGTCAACGGGCCGGACGGGAAGACCTTGGGCAGTGCGGCGGCCGGCGCGCGGGCGGGCGTTGCCGGGGCCGCCGTGGTCACGGCCACGGCCGGCACGGCGGGCTGCTGCACGCCGGTGGCGGCGCCGGCGTCGCTCGTGGTCACGGGTGTCGGCACCGTCGCCGCGCAACCGCCGAGGAAAATCACCAAGGCCGCCAGCGCGAGCCGTATCCCGTTCGTCATTGAATACTCCTGTTGTTCGATCGTGCCGATCGACGGCTGGCGGCCGGACCCGGCGGGCATGCGCGGCGCGGGGCCGCCCCCGCGGTGCAGGTCGACCTGACTAGAATGGTTGGTGGCCACTGCGTGTGCGTTCGCGCGAACGGTTCGTCCCGCCGCGTCGCATTCGACGCCCCATCCATTGCCGCACCGACCGGGTGCATTTTTTCATTGCCGCTGTAGCAGGGCGCTGGACGCAGTTTCACATTCATGGACCGCCAAATTATAGGTTTGCAGGACTGGTTCCATACGGCGCGCGGTCGATACATGCTCGACTGGGAGCGCCGGCAACTCGACCAGGTGGTGGCGGACATCTTCGGCTTTCATGCGCTGCAGCTCGGCTTGCCGGCCCTCGAGGCCTTGCGCTCCAACCGGATGCCGCATCGCTGGTTGGCCGCAGACAACAGCCGCCCTGACGCCGAGACACCCGCCGCGACCCGGACAAATCCGGGGCACGGTACCACGACCGCCGCCAGCGGTCAACGCGAGGGGGCGGGACAGGCTGCCGCACTGGTCTGCGATTTTTCCGCGCTGCCGTTTCCGGCCAACAGCCTGGACCTGGTCGTGTTGCCGCACACGCTGGAGCTGCACCCGGATCCGCACGCGACCTTGCGCGAAGTCGAACGGGTGCTGGTGCCCGAGGGACGGGTGGTGATCTGCGGCATCAATCCGGTCAGCCTGTGGGGCTTGCGCCAGCGCCGTGCCCATCTGTACCGGCGCCTCGGGTTCGGCGAGCTGTACCTGCCGGCAGAAGGCGAGTTCATCGGATACTGGCGGCTGCGCGACTGGTTGCGCCTGCTGAGCTTCGAAGTCGAGTCCGGGCGCTTCGGCTGTTACCGGCCGGCGGTGTCCGATGCGCGATGGCTCGAGCGTTTCCAGTGGATGGAGCGTGCCGGTGCGCGCTGGTGGCCGATCTTCGGCGCGGTCTATTTCCTGGTCGCGACCAAGCGGGTGCGGGGCATGCGCCTGCTCGGTCCGGCCTGGAAGACGGCCAAGGCGCGCGGTACGGCGCCGGTGTCCATTGCCAATCGGCAGCCCCAGGGTTCGCGCCGCACCGACCCCGCCGGAACCCGGTCCTGAGTCGACCACCGGCCGCGGGCCCGACGGGCGCGCGCCCATCGAACAACACCATATGCAGGAGCGATAGACGAATGAACCAGATAGAGATCTACACCGACGGGGCCTGCAAGGGCAACCCCGGCCCCGGGGGCTGGGGGGCGGTGCTGATGGCCGACGGCTCCGAGAAGGAGTTGTTCGGCGGCGAGGCCTCGACCACCAACAACCGGATGGAACTGATGGCCGTGATCGAGGCGCTGGCGGCGCTCAAGCGGCCCTGCCATGTCATCCTGTACCTGGACAGCGAATACGTGCGCAAGGGCATCACCGAGTGGATCGCCGGCTGGAAGGCGCGTGGCTGGCGCACCGCGGCCAAGCAGGAGGTCAAGAACGTCGACCTGTGGAAACGGCTCGATGCCGCCGTGTTCGGTGGCGGCCATCGTATCGAATGGCGCTGGGTCAAGGGCCATTCCGGCGACCCGGGCAACGAACGTGCCGACATGCTGGCCAACCGCGGCGTCGAGCTGGCGCGTGCGCGTGGACGTGGTGTCGGCGCGACATAGCCGGCGCAAAGCCGCCGGTCTTTACCGAACAGACAACTGAAACGCCGGCGACACTGGTACATTCGCGGGCGATTTCGATTTCTGTCAATCATCCAACCAGGGTAACTCCACCCATGGCTTTACGGGCAATCCATTCGGTCGTCGCAGTTGTGGGTATTGCTGCCGCCTCGGCAGGCGCATGGTGGTACCAGTCCCGGCCGCAGGGGCCGACGGAAGTCGCGGCGGCTCCGGCCGGTCCGGTGCGGTCCAGCCCGGGGGCTGCGGCCTCGGGGCCGGGTGGCGCCGGCGGCGCGCCGCGCGCCGCGGGGGTCGAGGTGGCCAAGGCCGAACGCGCCCGGTTGCAGGACGACGCGCAGTCGGTCGGGACCCTGCGCTCGCGCCAGAGCGTGATGCTGCGGCCCGAAGTGGCCGGCCGGGTGCGCGAGATCGGCTTTGCCGACGGCGCCACGGTGCGCAAGGGCCAGGTGCTGGTGCAGCTCGACGACACCTTGCAACGCGCCGAGATCAAGCAGGCCCAGGCCCAGGTATCGATTGCCCAGGCCAATCTCAAGCGCAACCAGGAACTGGTGGCCCAGAGTTTCGTCGCGCAGCGCGTGCTCGACGAGAGCAATGCCAATCTGCAGGTGGTCGAGGCGCAACTCGCGCTGGCCTGCGCACGCTGGTCGCGCATGGCCATCCTGGCGCCGTTCGACGGCACCGTCGGCATCCGCAACGTGAACCTGGGCGACTATGTCAAGGACGGTGCCGACCTGGTGAACCTCGAGGACATCAGCAGCATGTACGCCGATTTCCGCCTGCCCGAGCGTTTCCAGGGCAAGCTCAGGCCGCGCCAGAGCGTGCAGTTGCAGCTCGACGCGTTTCCCGGCCGCATGTTCAAGGCCACGATCGAGGCCATCGATCCGCTGCTCGATGTCAACGGCCGTTCGGTCGGGGTGCGGGCCGTGTTGCCCAACACCATGGGCGCGGCGCTGGCCCCGCCGGGTGCACGGCCCGGGGGCCCCGGCGCGGGCGCCGCCGCCGGCGCGCCGGCGCGGCCGTCGGCCGGCTCGGGTGCACCGGCGCGTGTCGCAGGCGCAGCGGCTCCGGCAGGCCGTGCTGGCGGTGGCCGCGACACCGCGGTCGCGGCGGAGTCGGCGGTTGCCGCGGCGCCGCGCGGGTCGGGTGAACCGGCCTCCTGTGCCGGCGTGCGCGAGAACGCGCCGGCACAGTCGCTCGTCGCGGGCCGGCCGGCCGGCGGACAGGGTGGCGCCGCGCGTGGTGGCCCTGCGCCATTGCGCCCCGGCATGTTTGCCCGCGTGACGACGGTGTTCGCGATCAAGGACCAGGCCATCGTCGTGCCGGAGGAGGCCATCGTGCCGCAGGGCGGCCGCCAGTTCGTCATCAAGGTGGTCGAGCCTTCGCAGGTTCCGGCGGCGTCGGACCGGCCGCTGCCGCCCGACACCACGCTGGTGTCCATGCGCCAGGAGGTCAGGCTCGGCGTGCGGCAGATGGGCAAGGTCGAGATCGTCGACGGGCTGCTCGAAGGCGAGACCGTCGTCGTGGCCGGCCAGCAACGGCTGCAGCGCGACGGCACGCCGCTGCGGGTCGTCGAATTCGGGCGGCCGCCGGCCCAGCGCGGTGGCGGCGCCGCCGCGCCGGCCGGCGCGGCCAGTGCCCCGGCCGGTGGCGCCTCGGGCGCGCTGACCGGCGCCTCGCTGGCCTCGGCCGGCAACTGACGCAGCCGGAGCCGCCCCATGCAGCTGGCAGAGACCTCGATCCGCCGCCCGGTCTTCGCGACCGTGTTGTCGCTGCTGATCGTGCTGATCGGCGCCGTGTCGTTCAACCGCCTGACGGTGCGCGAATATCCCAAGATCGACGAGCCGGTGGTGAGCGTGCAGACCCGTTTCGGCGGTGCGTCGAGCGAGGTGGTCGAGGGGCAGGTCACCAAGGTGCTGGAGGATTCGCTCGCGGGTATCGAGGGCGTGGACGTCATCACCTCGATCAGCCGGCAGGAACGCAGCCTGATCACGATCCGCTTTGCGCTCAGCCGCGACCCCGACGGCGCTGCCGCCGACGTGCGCGACAAGGTCTCGCGCGTGCGCCAGCGGCTGCCCCAGGGCATCGACGAGCCGGTCATTGCCAAGGTCGAGGCCGAGTCCTTCCCGGTGGTGTTCCTGGCGCTGAGTTCGGACACCCACACGGCGCTGCAGCTGACCGACATGGCCAACCAGCTGGTCAAGCCGGTGCTGCAGACCGCCCCCGGCGCGGCCGACGTCAACATCTACGGCGAGCGCAAACTGGCGATGCGCATCGGGCTGGATCCGGACAAGCTGGCGGCGTTCCGCCTGACGGTGCAGGACGTCGAGGACGCGTTGCGCCGTTCCAATCTCGAGGTGCCGGCCGGGCGCATCGAAAGCCGGCAGCGCGAGTTCAACGTGACCGCGGCCACCGACCTGCAGCGCCCCGCGGAGTTCCGGCAGGTCGTGATCCGAACCGTGAACGGTTTCCCGATCCGCATCGCCGACGTCGCGCGGGTCCAGACCGGGGCGGCCGAGGAACGCTCCAGCGTGCGGCTCAACGGCCGCGACTCCGTCGCGCTGGGCGTGGTGCGCCAGGCCACGGCCAATCCGCTGGAGTTGTCCGCCGGCGTCTATGCGCTGCTCGACAAGGTGCGTGCCGACCTGCCGGCGGGCGTGCGGGTCGAAGTGGCCAACGACAACTCGGTGTTCATCGACCGCTCCGTCAAGGCGGTCTACACCACCATCGCCGAGGCGGTGGTGCTGGTGGCGCTGGTGATCTTCGTGTTCCTGCGCACGCTGCGTGCGTCCATCATCCCGCTGCTGACGATTCCGGTCTCGCTGATCGGCACCTTCGCGCTGATGGCGCTGGCGGGCTTCAGCATCAACACGCTGACGCTGCTGGCATTGGTGTTGGCGATCGGCCTGGTGGTGGACGACGCCATCGTGATGCTGGAGAACATCTACCGCCACATCGAGGAAGGCCTGACGCCGTTCCAGGCCGCCATCCGCGGCGCCCGCGAGGTGGGTTTCGCCATCGTCGCGATGACGATGACCCTGGTGGCGGTCTATGCGCCGCTGGCGTTCGCGCCCGGACGCACCGGCCGGCTGTTCACCGAGTTCGCGCTGGCGCTGGCCGGCGCCGTCGTGGTCTCGGGCCTGGTCGCGCTCACGCTCTCGCCGATGATGTGTTCGCTGCTGCTCAGGCACAACCCCAAGCCCGGTTTCTTCGACCGCGGCATGGAACGGGGGCTGCAGGCGCTGACGCGCGGTTACGCGCGCCTGCTGGGCTGGGCACTGAAGGTGCGCTGGCTGATCGTGCTGCTGGCCATCGGCAGTGGCGTCGTGTCCTGGTCGGTGCTGGGCTCGATCAAGCGCGAACTGGCGCCGATCGAGGACCGTGGCGTGGTGCTGGCCCAGGTCAACGGGCCGGACGGCGCGACGCTGGAGTACACCAACCGCTATGCCACCGCGATCGAGCGCATCGGCGAGAGTTTCCCGGAGTTCGACCGGGTGTTCGCCACCATCGGCAACCCGACCGTGGCCCAGGGCAACATCTTCTTCCGCACCACGCCGTGGGAGGAGCGCAAGCGCACGACGCAGGAGATGGCGCGCGAGATGACGCCGCGGGTCGCCGGCCTGACCGGCGTCAGCGCATTCCCGATCACGCCGCCGTCGCTGGGCCAGGGTTTCACGCAGCGGCCGGTGAACTACGTCATCGTCACCTCCGACAGCTACCAGAACCTGTCGCAGGTGGTGCGCGCGTTCCAGGACGAACTGGCCAAGAACCCGGGCTTCGCACAGGTCGACACCGACCTGCGGCTGAACAAGCCCGAGATCAAGCTCGAGGTCGACCGCGAGCGTGCCGCCGACAACGGCGTGGGCGTGGACGCGATCGCGCGCGCGGTCGAGACCATGCTGGGCGGGCGCATCGTGACCCGGTTCAAGCGCGAGGGCGAGCAATACGACGTGATCGTGCAGACGACCGAGACCGGCCGCGGCACGCCGTCGGACATCGAACGCATCTTCGTGCGGGGCCGGGGCGACACGATGATTCCGTTGTCGGCGCTGGTCAAGATCCGCGAGGTGGTCGTGCCGCGCGAACTCAACCATTTCGCGCAGCGCCGCTCGGCGTCGATCACCGCCAACCTGTCGGCGAACTATTCGGTCGGCGAGGCGCTGGACTTCATGGACCAGACCGCGAAGAAGGTGCTCAAGCCCGGCTACGC